>NZ_JBHXPF010000017.1:0-123790 GCF_042718715.1 Streptomyces sp. NPDC058576
AGGGCGGACCGTGCCGCCCTCCCCCGCCCCCACCTCGCTCCGGTGTCTCAGCCGACCCTGGTCAGCTTGTCGCCGAAGGCCGGCTCGGTCAGATCACCCTGCAGCACCACCGGTGCCGTGACCTTCCCGGTGCCCGTGCCCACGGTCACCATGCCGACCTCGCTCCCGGCCTTCGCGGCCTGGTCGATGCCCTTGCCGTTGTCCGTGACCTTGAGCTCGACCTCCAGGCCGGACCAGCCGACCGCCTTGAGGTTCTTGGTGGCGACCACCGGGGTCTGTCCGCCGAATCCGTTGTCCACGTACCCGACGACATCGCCCTTCTTCACCACCGTCGCCGAAGTGGCGGCCTCCTGCGCGTCCTTGATCAGCTTCAGGCTGTTCTGCAGGGACAGCTCCAGGCTGTCGTAGACCCGGCCGGTGCCGGCCTGCTGGCCCATCACCGCTCCGTAGATCCACAGCATCTTGCCGTCGACCTTGGTGTTCGCGGACCACAGCAGGTTGCCGCCCGCCGGGGTGGAGGACCCGGTCTTGATGCCGCTCACGCCCGGCTGGAGCAGGAGGTTGTTGTTGTTGTAGATCTTGCCGTCTATGCCCTCGATCTCGACCTCGGGCATGTCCACGATCTTCCTGAAGACCTCGTTGCGCATGACCGCCTGTGCCAGCTTCAGCTGGTCGGTGGCGGTGGAGACGGTGGTCTTCTCCAGACCGCTCGGGTCCGTGTACGTCGACCCGGTCATGCCGAGGTCCTCGGCGGCGTCGTTCATCTTGTCGATGAACGCGTCCTCGGAACCGGCGTCCCAGCGGGCGAGCAGCCGCGCCGCGTTGTTCCCCGAGGGGATCATCAGCAGTTGGAGCATCTGCCGCTGGGTCAGCTTCTGCCCCTTGGTCAGCGGGGCCGTCGACTCGTCGGGCCGCTTGGACTCGTCCTCCGCCTTCTGGTCGACGGTGATCGTCTCGCCCTCCTCGTCACCCTTGAGGGGATGCCCCTCAAGGATCACGTAGGCGGTCATGACCTTCGCGACGCTGGCGATCGGGGCCGGCTTCTGCGCGCCCTCGGAACCGAGCGACCCGACTCCGTCCACCATCACGGCCGACTGCCCCTGACCCGGCCAGGACAGCTTCGTCGCCCCGCCGTCGAAGGTGTACGTCGGCTTCGCCGTGAGTTCGAGCGAAGGCTCCGGAAGCGGGCGCATCACCTGCACGATCGCAAAGACGATCAGCAGGAGGAGCACCAGCGGGGTCCAGATCTTGACCCGTCGGACGGCGGTCCGGACCGGGGTCTCCGGCGGCGGCGGGGTGTTCGTCAGCTCGGCGAGCAGGTCGAGCGGCGGCCTCGGCGGAAGCGGCTGCTGCCGGGTCCGCTCGGCCGCCGCCCAGGAGGGGGCGGCGGGCGCCGCGGAGGCCGGAGAGCCGGCTTCCGGGGCACGCACGGGCGCCTGGGGCCCGGCCGCGGACTCGGGCTCGGGTCCGGCCCCGGGTCCGGGCTCCGGCTTGCGGGGCGCGGGGGCGGACCGTACGTCGTCGGAGCGCAGCGGCACGAACGTGCTCGTGCGCTCGACCTCGCTCTCGGGCTTGCCGCCCTCGCTCCCGCTCTTGCCCTCGCTCCCGCTCCCGCTCTCGCTCGTGCTCTTGCTCTTGCCGTCGGGCTGGTTCTCGCGGGGCGGGAGCTTCAGCGCGGTCGTCGCCTGGTCGACCCGGTCGGCCGGCTTGACCGCCTTGAAGATGGCGGTGGGCTGATCGATTCCTCGCAGGTCGGAGGCGTCTTCGGCGTCCGGCTCGGGGGCTGCCTCGGAGCTGGTCCCGGAGTCGGACGCGCTGTCCGGCTCGGCGTCGCCCTTCGGCTCGGGCTTCGACTCGTCGCCCTGCTCGCCCTTCGGCTTCGGCTTCGACTCCGCGTCCGCGACGGGCTTCGGCTCGGGCTTCGGCTCGGGCTTCGGCTCCGCCTTCGCGGAAGGCTCGTCGTCGCCGTCGGCCACGGGCTTCGCCTCGGAGTCCGCTTCGCCGTCCGTGTCCGCCGCCGGCTTCGTCTCGGCCGAGGCATCGACCCAGGCGGCCACCGCGGCACGCAGGCGGCCGTCCCCTTCTCCGTCCCCGTCCTCGTCCCCGTCGCCGGCCGGGTCGTCCGCCGATCCTTCCGCAGGCGTCTCCGGGGCAGGCGTCTTCGCCGTCTCCGCGCCCGTGTCCGGCCCTGTGCGGTCCTCGGCGGCTTGCGAGCCCTCTGGGCCCTCCGGAGACGCGACAGCCTCCCCAGAGGCCGTGGGGGCCGCCCCAGGCGCGCTCCCCGGCTCCGACTCGGTCTCGGACTCGGCCCGCGTCTCGGTCTCCGGCTCGGAAGCGTCCTTCGGCTCCCCCGCCGCGGCGGGGGATTCCCTCTCGGACCCAGGCCGGGCGGCGCCCTCCGGAAGCCGGGGCCGGAACACAGCGGTCGCCGTGTCGGACGTGGCTCCCGAGTCCGCGTCCGCGTCCGCGTCCGTGTCCGCGCCGGGGTCACGGAACACGGCGAAGCGCGGGTCGCGTTCCTCCGCAGCCGTCCCCGACGACTTCTGCTGCTCCGTTTTGTCGGGGGACTCGCCCGCCACCGATGCCTCCTCGTGCGCTGCGGGGCCACCCCGCGCTGTCCGAACCATCTACCAGTGTCCTGTGTGAACCCCTGGCCGAGCTGCTAGACGAGAACGACATACCTACTGGTTCCCATACAAAGCGGCCAGGCGCTCTCGACAGATGAATGTGAGAGGGGTCACCCTGTCAGACATCCACGCGGGGAGGCATGGATGGGCAGGAGCCGCAGAACAATCCCGGAGGAGCTTCTGTTGCTCGCTCTGGACCCGACCACGGGTACCACAGCGCAGCCGCAGTCGCTCGACCTCGGCCTGGCCGGGGCACAGCTAGTGGAGCTGGCTCTGGCAGGACGGATAGCCCCTGACGGGGATCGTATCGCCGTGGTGATGCCACGGCCGACAGGAGATCCGACTCTGGACTCCGCACTGGAGCTGCTGCGCCGTCGTGGCAGCCCGGTCCGGGCGGTCCACTGGATCGGCGGGCCCCGCCTGGGGCTGCGCCAGATCTATCTCGCTCATCTGGAGCGGTGCGGCATGGTTCATGCCGTGGCGGGCCAGATGTGCGGAGTGCTGCCGACGACTCGCTACCAAGCGACGGAGACGGCGATCAGCCGGGACATCAGGAACCGGCTGGACAGCGCGATCCGCACCGGCGTACCGCCGGACCCGCGGACCGCGGCGCTCGCCGCACTGGCCCACGCGGTCGGACTCGGCAAGCATCTGTACCCCGGGAACGAGGGGCGCTCGTCGCGCTCCCGGCTCCGGGACCTGATCAGGCACGACCCGATGGGCGGACTCGTGGCGCACGCCGTGATGGACGTCCAGAACGGTGTGGCCGTCCAGCCACGCCGTACGCAGCAGGCAGCGGGCGTTCCGTTGCAGCCGCAAGCACAGGCCCGGCGCGGCAGCATGGCGCACACCGCCGCGAGCTGACCGTACGGACCTGAACAACCGCACACCGCCGTACCGTCGTCACAGGACCCGGTCCGGGAGCCGCACCACGCACGGGGCAGCCGGCAGTCACCATCGCCGGCTGCCCCGTGCGCGTGTGCGCCGTCCCGCGCACCGGTGCGTACGCCCCCGTGCCCCGCGTGTGGCCATTTCCCAGCGCGGCCGGGGCAAGGGGTGGCAATCTGCTGAGCAGTAGATACGCACAGCTACATAGCCGGAGGTGCCGTTTCCGTGCCGTCCAACGTCAATCCCACTGTCAGGCGACGCAGGTTGGGCCAGGAATTGCGCCGCCTGCGCGAACTCAAAGGCATGACGGCCGAGGAAGTGGCGGAGCGCCTGCTGGTCTCGCAGTCGAAGATCAGCCGCCTGGAGAACGGCCGCCGATCCATCAGCCAGCGCGATGTTCGCGACCTCTGCGGGGTGTACGAGGTCGAGGACGTCCGCATCGTCGACTCGCTGATGCAGATGGCGAAGGACTCCCGTCAGCAGGGCTGGTGGCACGCCTTCGGCGACATCCCGTACAGCGTGTACATCGGGCTGGAGACCGACGCGGAGTCGCTGCGGGTGTACGAGCCCCAGATGGTTCCGGGCCTGCTCCAGACCCGGGCGTACGCCGAGGCCCTGATCAGCGGCGCGCTTCCCGAGGCCCCGCCCTCGGACATCGAGAAGCGGGTCAACGTACGGTCGCGGCGGCAGGACCGGGTCAACGCGCCGGAGAATCCGCTGCGGCTCTGGGCCGTGATCGACGAGTCGGCGCTGCGGCGGGTGGTCGGCGACAAGCAGGTGATGATCGACCAGCTGGAGCACCTCGTCGAGCAGTCGCACCTGCCGCACGTCACCGTGCAGGTCCTGCCGTTCGACATGGGCGCGCACCCGGGCATCAACGGCCAGTACGCGATCCTGGAGTTCCCGGATGCCGCCGACTCCAGCGTCGTCTACATCGAGGGCGTGACGAGCGACCTCTACCTGGAGAAGGCGAACGACGTGCAGCGCTACAGCGTGATGTACGAGCACCTGCGGGCGCAGGCGCTGAACGTGGAGCAGACCCGGGAGTTCATCAGCAAGATTGCCAAGTCGTACACCAGCTGAATCCGGACACGTGGAGAGAGCGGCGGGATGATACACCGCCGCCCACTCACCGCAGAAGGCTTACCGCAGAAAGACCATCCGGTCGAGTGAACGGCCATCTCATGGACGGGGCTTGGCGAGTAGCGTCGATCACGCCAATCGGAATCAGGTTGGTGCGACTCACCCAACTCTCTGAACCGGAGTGAACATGGCAATTCTTCAGGGTGCTACGGACAAGTGGACGAAGTCGTCGTACTCCGGGGGCAACGGCGCGTGCGTCGAGGTCAAGTCCCCGGTCGCACTGTCCATCGCCGTACGTGACTCGAAGGCCCCCGAGGGCCCCTCGCTCACCTTCGTCCCCGGTGCGTGGAACGCGTTCGTGCGCGATGTCGCCACGGGCTCGATCAACGCCTGATCAGCCGACACCGTTCACGTACTACCGCACCACCGCACCACCTGATGGAGCCCTCTCGACCGGTTCGCCGTCCTGGCCGAGGGGGCTCGGCACGATCCGGCACAGCCCTTCGGCGTCACCGCAGGCGGTCGACGTACCGGTCCGTCCCCGGCACGGTCGGCACGAACGGGGCGACCAGCTCGACCCGGCCGAGGCCGGCCTCCGTGACCGCCGCGTCCAGGCCGGTGAAGTGCTCCTCCCAGCAGGCCCGCGGGTCCTCCTGGAGGAACCACAGCAGCGTCAGCCGGGTGTCGATCCCCTCGACCTGCTTCACGTACGTCATGCGGTCGCCGGGCAGGGGCGTCGGCCGGAACACCGTGACCATGGCCGCGGGCGATCCCTTCAGCCGCTTGGGGAGATGGCGCGAACGCAGCCATTCCAGCAGCTCCGCCCGCTGTTCGGGCCCTTCGGCGTCGATGACCTGGAGGACGAGGCCCGCGTACGGGTGGTCGAGCGCGTGGACGTCCCGGGGGCCGGCGGCTCCGTCGCGGTAGACGGTGGCCTCGTGGTCCTGGAACGCGGTGAAGACGTGGGTCCGGTCCTGGTAGACCCGGCCGTCCCGGTTGAGCCGCCCGTTGATGGCGACGGTCCACTTCATGTGGTCGTCGTAGCGTCCCTCGGTCACCCAGTACGTCGACAGATAGCACCCCGCGCCGACGGGCCGGGCGACCGCCGACGTCTCCGGATAGCGCAGCTCCTGGAGGTCCTTGGTGGCCACCCAGCGCCGCCCCGCGAACATCCACGGCATCGCGGTCGCCCCCGCGTAGTAGTGGTCGTCCTCGTACCAGCGGTTGTACGCGTACTCATGGCCCGGATGCGGTTCGACCATGGTGATCAGGGCGTGCCCCGGTCGGACCCCGTACGGCCCCGTCCCCGCCAGCTCCGCGTACCGCTCGCTCCCCGTCCCGGCGTCATCGGTCATCAGGTCTCCCTTCCCCTTCCATCGGAACCCGCACCCCTCTACCCTGACGGACCGTCAGGTCAACTGCCAGGGCCGGGAGGCGCCGATGTTGCTCGCGGGGAAGACCGTCATCGTGTCGGGCGTCGGGCCGGGGCTCGGGCACCGGGTCGCCGCGAGCGTCGTCCGGGACGGCGGACGGGCGGTGCTCGGTGCGCGTACGGCGGCGAACCTGGCCACGTCCGCGGCGGAGATCGATCCGGGCGGGCGGCACACCGCCCATCTCTCCACCGACATCACGGACGAGGCGCAGTGCGAGGCGCTCGCCGCGCTGGCGGTGGAACGGTTCGGAGGGATCGACGCGGTGGTCCATGTCGCCGCCTGGGACAGCTACTTCGGCGGGCTCCAGGACGCGGACTTCGCCACCTGGCAGTCGGTCATCGACGTGAACCTCCTGGGCACGCTGCGGATGACCCGGGCCTGCCTGCCCGCCCTCAAGGAGCGGGGCGGCTCGGTGGTGGTGATCGGCACGCAGTCCGCGGTGGCCGCACCCTCCCAGGTGTGGCAGGCGGCGTACGCGGCGTCCAAGGGGGCGCTCACCTCGGCGATGTACTCGCTCGCCCGGGAGCTGGGTCCGGACCGGATCCGGGTCAACACGGTGCTGCCGGGCTGGATGTGGGGGCCGCCGGTGCAGGCGTACGTCCAGTTCACCGCACACACCGAGGGGGTACCGGAGTCCGAGGTGCTGGCCCGGCTCACCGAGCGGATGGCGCTGCCGGAGCTGGCCACGGACGGGGATGTCGCGGAGGCGGTCACCTTCCTGGCCTCCGACCGGGCCCGGGCGATCACCGGTCAGTCGTTGCTGGTCAACGCGGGCGAGCTGATGCGCTGACGCCTTCTCGCCCCACGTGCACGAGGCGTCCTCCCTCTCACCCCTTCCCGACTCACCGGCCGCACGGGACCCGCATCCCGTGCGGCCTTCGCGCGTTGTCGCGTGCTCCCTGACGTCTCCGCACAGCCTGACGAAGTGCCCGCCCATCGTGTGGTCGCGGTCACGTTCGCGACAACGCCCCGCGAGGTCAAGAACGAGTAAAATCGTTCGCCTTGTTGATTGACGTTCACATCCATGACCGCTGACAACCTTGACCGAGGACCCTCACTAGGGGTTCAATCCCCGAAGTCCCCGCTCCCGCAAGGGGACACCGCTGAACGGCCGTCCCGACGAAGTGCGTTCCCGTTCACAAGGCGGACCCCTGGAGGGGGACATGAATAGTCTCGACTGGGCTGTACTCATCGGCTACTTCGGCGTGATGGTCGCGATCGGACTCTGGTCGCACAAACGCGTGGACAACGTCAGCGACTTCTTCACGGCCGGTGGCCGGATGCCGTGGTGGCTGTCGGGCATCTCGCACCACATGTCCGGCTACAGCGCGGTGATGTTCACCGGTTACGCCGGCATCGCGTACCAGTACGGGATCACGTCCTTCGTGACCTGGTCGCTGCCGATCGCCATCGGCATCTTCATCGGCGCGAAGCTCTTCGCGCCCCGGCTGAACCGGCTGCGCTCGCGGCTCCATGTCGCCTCGCCGCTGGAGTACCTCAAGGACCGCTACAACATCCGGACGCAGCAGGCGCTCGCCTGGTCGGGGCTGTTGCTGAAGATCGTGGACGTCGGCGCCAAGTGGGCGGCCATCGCCACCCTGTTGTCCGTGTTCACCGGTCTGTCCATCTCCCAGGGCATCCTGATCACCGGCGTCGTCACCGGGGTCTACTGCACCGTCGGCGGACTGTGGGCGGACGCACTCACCGAACTGGGCCAGTTCGTCATCCAGTTGTTCGCCGGTCTGGCCATGCTCCTCGCCGTGATGAGCAAGCTCGACGGCTTCTCCACCCTGTGGACGGTCTGGGACAAGCTCCCCGACGGGCACGCGGACCCGACCGCCGGACCGTACACGGTGACGTTCCTGATGGCGTTCCTGTTCATCAAGACCTTCGAGTACAACGGCGGCATGTGGAACCAGGCCCAGCGGTACATGGCGACCGACTCGGCCGCCTCCGCGACCCGTTCGGCGCGCCTCTCGGCGGTCCTGTGGTTCGTCTGGCCGCTGGTGCTGTTCTTCCCGATGTGGTGCGCCCCGCTGCTGGTCGACGCACAGAAGCCGGACGCCTCCGACAGCTACGCGCTGATGACCGAACAGCTGCTGCCGCACGGCCTGTTGGGTCTGGTGATCGTCGGCTTCTTCTCGCACACGATGGCCATGTGCTCCTCGGACGCCAACGCCATCGCCGCCGTCTTCACCCGGGACATCGCCCCGACCCTCTCGAAGGCGGCGCGCGGCTGGAGCGAGCGCGCCGGGCTGATCGCCGCCCGCTGGACCACGGTGGCCTTCCTCGCGCTGTCGATGGCGATCGCGACCCAGGTCAACTCGCCCACGTTCGAGGACATCATCACCGTCGTCATCAAGTGGGTCGCCGGGCTGATGGGCCCGATCGCGATCCCGTTCATGCTGGGCCTGCTGCGCCCGTTCCGGACGTCCGGGCCGACGGCCGCGCTGGTCAGCTGGGGGTCGGGCCTGCTCGCCTTCTGGCTGGTCAACTACCCGGTGAACTGGGCCGTCGAGGGCGGGGTGCCGCTCCAGTACCAGGTGTCCGTGCCGCTGGCCGTCTCGCTCGTGCTGTACATCCTGATCGGCTTCGTGAAACCGGAGGACACCCCGGAGCGCGACGCGGTCCTGGCCCGGATCAACGAGGGCGACGGGGACGGCGGGGACGGTACGGGGACTGCCGCCGCGATCCCGGCCCAGGACGGCGGCCCGGCCCCCGCCCCTCAGCCGCGCGGGTAGCGGGCCAGCCAGCCCGGGGCGACGGCGGCCGGGCTGTGCAGGGCGGGACCCTGGGTCATCTCCATGGCGAAGTCGTCGGCCAGTTCGAGGAGCGTGGCCCGCCCCTCCAGCTCCGCGAGCCAGGCCGGCGGCAGCGCGGTCTCACCGTGCAGCGCCCCGAGCAGCGCCCCGCAGACGGACCCGGTGGCGCGGGAGGGGCCGCTGTGGTTCACCGCGAGCCGCAGCCCGTGCCGGATGTCCTCGCTGACCAGCGCGCAGTACACGGCGACGGCGAGGACCTCCTCGGCGGCGTCGCTCGCCCCCAGCGCCTCGATCAGGGCCGGGCCCGGGATGCCCTGCCGCACGGAGCCCAGCGCCTGGCGCAGGGCCTCGGTCACCGGCTCGTGGCCGGGACGTCCGGCGAGCAGGGCCAGCGTGTTCTGCACGGCGCCGTCCAGGCTCTCGCCGCGCGCGAGACCGTGCACCAGTACGGCGAAGGCTCCGGCGGACAGCTGGGCGGCGGGATGGCCGTGGGACTGGGCCGCGCACTCGACGGCGAGTTGGAGCACGAGCCCCGGCTCCCAGCCCACGAGGAGCCCGAACGGCGCGGACCGCGTGAGCGCGCCCGCGTCCCGGGCGGCGGGGTTCTTCGGCCGGTCGAGGGTGCCCATGACGGTGTCGCCGAATCCGCCCAGGCATTCCCGGGCGGGATCGCGGCGCGCGTAGAGCCACTCCTCGGCGGCCAGCCAGCCGTTGTCCTCACGCCGTTCGTCGGGCCCCCAGTGGTGCTGGGTGGCGGCCCAGCGCAGATGGGCCCGGTGCACGTCGGTGGGCGGGTGCCAGGCTCCGGTGTCGCGGCGGACCTGGGCGCGGATCAGGCCGTCGACGGTGAACAGGGTGAGCTGGGTGAGGGCGGTGACCGTGCCGCGTCTGCCGTGCGCGGGGACGTAGTCGGTGACCCCCTCGACCCCGTGGGCGGCCCGGATCTCCTCCAGCACGAGCCCGCTGACCCCGGCCCCGAGCGCGTCCCCGACGGCCCCGCCGAGCAGGGCCCCGCGGACCCGGCTGCGGAAGTCCTGCTGCTCGGCCCGGCCCCAGACCGCCGTGGTCCCTGTGCTCACCCCGCCCCCTCCCCGTCACCACGTGCTCGGCTGCGCGGGGCCTCTGCGGGCGACCGCGCAAGCACTGTAATCGAACGGGAACGGGCGGTAGAGGGGGCGACCTGGGTACGTACGGGTATGTCGACGGACGTCCCGCAGGTCGTTTTTGGGCGGTGGGGCGGGCGGCAGGACGCGGCTCAGAAGTCGTCCGGGAGGATCCGGAAGTGCGTGTAGCGGCCTGCGAGCGGCCGCAGCGCACGGAAGTCCCGGATGTCCCGGGTCAACACCGCATCCGTGTCGTACTCGGCCGCGAGGGCGACATTGACGGCGTCCACCAGATCGAGATTCAGCGTCGCGTAGCGGGCCCGCACGGCGAGCGCGGCGTCAAGGATTTCCGCCGTCGGAGGCGCGAAGACGAGCCGCGCTTCCCTGGCCCGTCTGCTGATCGAGCGCAGGATGTGGTCCGCGACCCGGCGGCCTCCCCGGGACGACGCCACCTGATGGACCTCAGTGAGCACGAGGGGACTCGCGACCAACAGGCCGCACTGGTCGACAACCTTGCGCGCGGCGAGGTGGGCCGGGTCGGAGCTGTTGTAGAGAGCAAGCAGCCCGGATGTGTCAGCGACGACGATCACGCCGCGTGCCCCCGGCCACGCGGCTCCTTACTGCCGAACGTCTCGCTCACCGCCTCACGCACCTCATCATGCGTGATGGGCCCGCCCAGGTCGAAGGTCTCCTCGTCGGTGACGAAAGGCTCGTCCCACACGCGCCGGGCAAGGGCGATCCGGTGGATGCCCTCCCGGATCAGCTCCGCCTCGGACACGCCCAGGCGTTTCGCTGCCTCCTTGATCAGGTCGAGGTCCTCCTCATCCGCGTACACATTCGTCCGTTTCAGCGCCATACACTAATGGTACAGGACCTGTACCACGTGCGCAGCATCTCCGTCACACCGCCCCAAGCCGCTCCCGCTGCGCCCGGGCCCACCCGTACCCCGGGTCCAGCTCCAGCGCCCGGTCGAGGTCCGCGAGCGCCTCCGGGAGCCGGCCGAGCGCCACCAGCGCGAGGGCCCTGCTGCCGTGCGCCCAGGCGTAGTCGGGGTCCAGGGCGAGGGCCCGGCCGTAGCAGGCGACGGCCTCCTCATGCCGGCCCGTCGCCCGGTACACCTCGCCCCGCTCCCCCTCCGTTCCCGGCAGTCCGGGGTTCAGTTCCTCGGCCCGGTCCAGGTCGGCGAGGGCGCCCACCGGGTCGCCCAGGACCGTGCGGACCCGGGACCGCCGCACCAGCGCCCAGGCGTACTCCGGCCACAGGGCGATCGCCCGGTCGAAGTCGTCGAGCGCGTCCTCGTGGCGGCCCAGCCCATGGCGGACCAGGCCCCGGCTGCCCAGCGGCACGGCGTCGGACGGGTCCAGGGCGTGCGCCCGGTCCAGGACGGTCAGGGCCTCCTCCAGGCGGCCCATCCGCCGGTAGGTCTCACCCCGCTCACGTACCGCCCAGGCCCAGGACGGCGCGATCTCCTCGGCCCGGTCCAGGTCGCCGAGGGCTTCCTCGTAGCGGCCGAGCGACCGCAGGATCACCGCCCGGCCCTGGTGGGCCCGTTCACTGCGCGGGTCCACGGCGATCGCCCGCGCGTGGTCGGACAGCGCGGCGTCCAGCTCCCCGGCCCGGAAGCGGTCCCAGGCCCGCGCCACGAGGGCGGCCGCCCGGTCCGTGTCGGTCAGCTCGGCCCGGGTCAGCAGGAGCCCGAGGGCGGCGGTGGGGCGGGGGCCGTGATCGGTTATGGCGGCGAGCAGGTCCCGGCCCCACTCCCGCAGTACGGCGTCGTCGGCGTCCTCGCCCGCCTCCGCGAGGGTCCGGGCCCAGTGCCGGGCGCGGGAAGGACGCTGGGCGCAGAGCTCGATCCCGGCGCGCAGGGCCTCGGGCAGCGCGGTGCGGGGGCGGGCGCACAGCCGGTGGTAGAGCACGTCCAGGGCGGCCCGGCGCCAGGGCTGCTCGGCCCAGAGCCGTTCCGGGTCGATGCCCTCGGCCGCCGCGTCCCGGCGGGCCGCGAAGGCCTCGGCGAGCCGGTCGTGCGCCGCCTTCCACCGCTGCGGGGAGCCGGTGCGCTGGAGGCGGAGCATCGGGGCCCGGACGACGGCGTGGTAGCGGGAGCGGCCGCTGTAGGGCTCGGCGACGAAGGGCAGTTCGTGCAGCCAGTCGTAGAGCCCCGGCACGGCGTGCGGCCCGTCCTGCGGTACGGCGACGGCAACCAGGTCCTCGTCGAACCGGCGGGGCAGCGCGCAGGCGAGCGCGGCCGCCCGGCGGGCCGGGTCGCTCTCCCCGGCCAGGAAGCGTTCGACGGCGGTGGCGTTCGCCTCACCGGCCGCGCCGGGGTTGGCGGCGAGCGTCGACACCAGGACGGGCAGCCCGCCGGAGAGCCGCAGCACCTCCCGTACGGCGCGCTCCGCCACCACACCGCGCTCGTTGAGGAGTTGGCGCGACTCGGCCTCCGTGAACGGTCCCAGCGGTACGTCGGCGACCAGGCGGCCCCGATCGCCCCAGTGCGCGGGGTCCAGGCGGCGCTGACCGGCCAGGGTCAGGACGAGGTTGGCGGGCAGTTCGCCGTACCGCCCGGGGGTCAGCAGGTCCGCGAGCCACCGGTCCAGTTGGGGTGCGGTGCGCTCGTAGGTGTCCAGGAAGAGGGCGATCCAGGGCACGGCGTCCGCGACCCGGTCGATCTCGGCGACGAACGCAGGGGTGAGGACCCGGACCGGTTCCGCCAGCAGCCGGGCCTCCTCCTGCTGCCGGGCCCGCCCGCCGAACACCGCCCGCAGCCCGCCCGCACCCCGCGCCACGACCGCCGGGTCGATGCCTCCGGCCAGCGCCCCGACGACCGGTATCGCCCCGGCCGCGATCAGCCCGGCCTGCGCGGCGGCGAGCGCCCCGGCCGACGGGGCCCCGCCCGCGGTCTCGTTGTCCGCCGCGAGCCGGCCCGCAGCGTCGTGGAGCGCGCGCCGGTAGGTGGCGAGCAGCCGGTCGAGCGCCTTGAGCGGGTGGCCCTGCTCGGCGAACTGCGCGGCGATGGCGGCGAGTACGTCCGGCACGGAGTCGGCGCTCTCGTCGACCGAAGCGGTCAGCGCCCCGAACTCCGCTGCTGCCTGGCGCCATTCACGTACCAGCGAGGTCTTGCCGACCCCGGCGTTGCCGCGTACGTGGAAGACGAACCGATGCCGGGGATCCTCGGGCGGAAGCGCGAAGTTCGCCCGGAACAAGTTCAGTTCGGCTTCCCTTCCGACGAAGGCGGCGCGGCGTTGGCCTTCGACGATCTGCTGGAGGGAGAGGCGGCGGGAGCTGGGCGGAGGCATGGGCCCAGTCTGTCAGCGGGCCCGGCCTCCCGGGAGTCGCAAGGCGGGCCGGCGGCAGTCCGGGCCGGCCGCCGGCCCGCCTACCGGCGCTGGACGGTCAGGCGCCGAGGCCCTGACCGAACCCGCCGTCCACGGGCAGCTCCAAGCCGGTGGTGAAGGTGGCCTCGACGGCCAGGTACAGCGCGGCGGCGGCGACCTCCTCCACGGTGCCTCCCCGGCCCATCGGCGTGGAGGCGTTGCCCTGTTCGATGAACTCGGCGCGCTGCTCCTCGGTCAGTTCGGCGACGCCCATCGTCGGGGTGAGGATGAATCCGGGGGCGATCACGTTGACGCGGATCCCGCGCGGAAGCAGCTCGGCGGCAAGCACCTTCGCGAAGGCGGCCACGGCTTCCTTCGCGGCGGAGTAGGCGCTGAGACCGGGGAAGATCTGGTCGTTGGAGACGGTGGTGAACACGATCGAACCGCCCTCGGACATCAGCGGCGCCAGTCGCTGGACGGTGAAGAAGGCCCCCTTGGCGTTCACGTCGAAGATGCGGTCCCAGGACTCCTCCGTGACCTCTTCGAGCGTCTGGAACTCGGCGATGCCCTGATTGACGAACAGGTAGTCGATGCCGCCGAGGCCGTCGGCGACCTGGTCGCGGAGGGCGTCGATGGCCCCGGCGTCCGTGGCGTCGGAGCGCACCGGATGCGCCAGCGGAGTCCCGAGCGCCGCCTGGGCCTCGGCGAGCCGCCGGTCGTCGCGTCCGGTGTACATCACTTCGGCGCCGCGGTCGGTGAGCGCCTGGACGATGGCCCGGCCCATGCCGATGGTGCCGCCGGTGACGACCGCCTTCCTCCCGGCCAGGGCCTTCGGGTCGATGGTGGAACGGTGCTGGGTGCTGGGGTTGGTTGCCATGGCCGTTAAGCTAGACCTTGACATTGATGTCAAAGTCAACCTTCTGCGCCGGGGAGTCACATGTTCATCGGCGAGCTGTCCAAGCGCACCGGCGTCAGCACCAGGAGCCTGCGGTACTACGAGCAGCAGGGATTGCTGCGACCGCAGCGGCGGGCCAGCGGCTACCGCGAGTTCGACGAACCCGACGTGGCCGCCGTACGCCGGATCCGGATCCTGCTCGCGGCCGGGCTGAACACCGACCTGATCCGCGAAGTCCTGCCCTGCATGGCCGACGAGGGAGCCGTCCTGGCGCCGACCTGCGAGGAAATGGCCCAAGACCTCAAACACGAACGCGAGCGCATGAGCAGCTCCATCCAACAGCTCCAGGACGCCCACGCCATGCTCAGCTCGATCATCCACGCGGGCGAGGCGCTCACCGGCGACCGGCCATCCTGAGCCACCCGCTCCGGGGCGGCCGGGGAGCCCGTCCGCCGGGGCGGGGCGAGGGCCGCGCCGGTCATCGGTCACCGGCGTCCGGAAGCCGCTGCCCCCGGCTGTGCGCGACGACCAGCACCTCCCGCAGGGACAGGACGGCCTGCGTCAGCGCGAACCGTACGGCGACCTCCCCGGCCACCTGGTCGGCCAGCACCTCCTGCGCTCCCTCCAGCACGACGTTGCCGCACTCGATCTGCTCCTCCTCCATGTCGTCGGCGAGCCGGGAGAGCCTGCTGTTCGGGTCGCGGGTGCTGAGGTAGCAGGGCTTGCCGTCGGGGCGCGCGGCACTGGGGAGCGCCCTGCGGTACTTACGGCAGAAGGCGGGGCTGTCACTCGGCCAGCTCGCCGAGAAGACGCGCTACGACAAGAGCTACCTGTCACGCCTTGAGGCGGGGAAGCGGCTTTCCAAGCTGGCGGTGATGGAGGACCTGGACCGGTTCTACGACACGGGCGGGCTGCTGGTCGAGCTGTGGAAGGTGGCGCGGCGGGAGGTCTTCAAGGACAAGTAAAGGAGTTCATGCGGCTGGAGTTCGGGGCCCGCAACATGCACAAATACGCTCTCGGGATTCCTGGGTTGCTCCAGACCGAGGACGTGGCCCGCGCCCTGTTGTCCGGCGACCAGGAAACGGAGAGCGATGCCGAGTCGGTCGAGGAACAAGTCATAGCGCGCCTGGGCCGTCAGCAATTGCTTTGCCGCAACCCGGCCCCCACCGTCCGAATCATCATGGACGAGTACGGGATGCGTCGACCGGTCGGTGACGCGAAGGTGTGGGAAGCCCAGTTGGAGCATCTGATCAAGATCGCGGAGCTGCCGATGGTCACGCTTCAGGTACTGCCGTTCTCGGCCGGGGCCCATCACCTGATGAATGGCTCCCTTACGCTCCTGTGGCAGGAGGACGGGAGCGCCGTTGCCTATGTGGAAGGCAATCAGTGCTCCGAGCTGCTGGAAGATCCGGAAGTCGTGACGCACGCCAGGCTGTCCTACGATCGAGCACGGGATCGGGCGTTGCCCCCGCCCGACTCCATCGCGTTCATCAGAGGCGTCCTAAAGGAGTTCAGAGGATCATGAAGCGCACGCCCGACCTCTCGACCGCGATCTGGCGCAAGTCCACCTACAGCGACGGCGGCCCCAACAACT
Source organism: Streptomyces sp. NPDC058576 (assembly GCF_042718715.1). Lineage (NCBI taxonomy): Bacteria > Bacillati > Actinomycetota > Actinomycetes > Kitasatosporales > Streptomycetaceae > Streptomyces > Streptomyces sp. NPDC058576. Next base: position 15,700 of record NZ_JBHXPF010000017.1, read on the forward strand.
GCATCGAGGTCGCCGACGGCTACCCCGGCCTCGCCCCCGTACGCGACAGCAAGGCGGCCCCCACCGGCCCCGCGCTCCTCATCACCGCCCCCGCCTGGGCAGCATTCGTGGAGTTTGCGGCCGCGAGCTGACCCCGCACCCGTAGCCCGCAGGGACCGTGCTCCCGTCCTCACCGGCAGGGGCGCGGGCCCTCGTGTCTACTCAACCTCCCTTGAGTACCGGCGCTCATGATCACGCGCCGGCCGCTGCCTAGCGTGGCGGTCATGGACACGGAAGAAGTCACCGCAGCAGAAGCGTCGCCCGCCGCGAGCCCGCGTGGGTTTTACGGCTGCGCGATCGCCCTGATCGCCTTCTTCACGCTGATCGCGCTGGGAGCGCATGGCCTCACGGAGTTTGAGAAGGGCCTCGACGGCGACGGGCAGCTGGAGCAGCCCGGCCTCTCGGGCAGCTCGTCCCAACCGCTCGGCCCCGGCACGACGGCCCGGTACGAGGACGGCCTGTGGGTCACCGTCAGCATCCCCGAGCGGCACGACGACGGTACCTACAGCCTCACCGTGACCTTCAAGAACGGCTCGGACGAAGAGCTGCTCCTCGGTGAGGGCGCGTACCCCGCCACGCTCGACGCCGAGCCCGGCGAGTCCGGCCAGGACTACGCGCCCGGCAGCTACGTGGACTGGCTGAACCGGGACGAGTCCGCCTCGGCCCTCGTGCCTCCTCTCCCCGAGGACGAGGAGCGCACCGTCCCGGTCCGGTTGAAGCCGGCCCGCAAGGGCGCGCCGGTCACGCTGGAGGTCACCCCTCCGCACCCCGGCTTCCGGGAGACGGCCCACTTTCAGCTCATCCTGGGCTGAGCGCCGGGCCTTTCAGGACCCGACACGCTCCTCGGCCCAGGCACGAGCGGCCACCACGTCCTGCGTGGCCAGCGTCGGGCAGCCCCAGAGTTGCTCACCGCTGTGGATCGCCTCCGCCCGCTCCGCCGGGAGATCTGCCGGGGCCACGAAGACGAGGCCCCGGCAGAGTGCTGTGAGGCCGGGCCGGATCAGTTTGAGGGTCCGGATCCGGTCGGCAGTGGAGGTCCCAGGCGCCGAAGGAGCGCGCCCTTCCGGTGGCGCGGGCATAAGGAGGATCGCCGCGAAGGGCTCGGCCCGCTCGGTGAGAGCGCGCAGCTCGTCGAGGACGACCGCCTGGGCTTCTTCCATGGGCAGCGCCGAGGTGTCGATCTCCCGTGGCGCGCGCGTCGCTCCCCGCTTGTCCATCGGGCGACCCTAACAGCATTAGCGACCAATGGTCACTAGGAGAACCCCATCCTGCCCTGGGTACGCTTGCCCCGATGAACAGCACCGGAAAGAACGGGCCCGGTCGGCCGCCGCGGCTGAGCCGGGAACGGATCGCCGATGCCGCCCTGCAAGGGGACGTCGCGACGCTCACCATGCGTGAGCTGGCGACGAGGCTCGGGGTCTCGCACTCGTCGCTGTACCGGTGGGTGCCCGATCGCGACGGTGTACTGGACCTCGTCAGCGAGGTCATGGTCGGCCGGGTGGTCCCCGAGGACGAGCCGGACGCCGCGACCTGGCTCGACTGGCTGACGCGCCTGGCGTGGGCGATGCACGACGAGTTCCTGGCGGTGCCCGGATACGCCGCGCATGTGGCCCGGCCGCACCGCCACCACCCCGCGTCGTTCGGGCGGCTGCGCGACCGGGCCGTCGCCGCGTTCCGCGCGGGCGGCGCCGACGAACAGCGGGCCGAGCAGGACTGGGCCGTCTTCGGACTGGGCGTGGTCCGGTGGCTGGCAGCCGCGGGCAGCGCCCCGGCGGAGCCGCCGTTCGACCTCTACCTCGACACACTGCTGCGCGGCCTGACCCGCGACGACGAGGATCGCTCCCCGTCCCAACGCCCGGGGGCGACCGCACCCGCGCCCGCCTCCCGGTCCATCGGCGACAAGCACCTGCTCGCCCTCACCAGAGACCTCGTGTCGGAATCGGCGCAGGTCCGGGAGCGGGCGAGCGAGACGATCTCCGACTGGGCGCGGTCCTTCGACCGCGGGGAGGCCCGAACCCTGGCCTCCCTCCTCGCCTCGGCCGCCGTCCTGGAACAGGACGCGAACTGCCTGGAGAGCCAGTTGAACGCCCTGGGCGAGCTCTCGGTGGCGGGCCTCTTCGAGGCCGCGGACATCGCCGCCCTGCGCCGCCTGCCGAGGGATTCCCTCCGCCCGGCGGACGTGGAGCATCTGGTCTATCTGATGGAGGAGTATTTCTGACGGACCACGCTGCGAGATGCCGATGGCGGCCGCGACCTCGCCCACCGGCATGCGCCGTTCGGCAAGCAGTGCGTCGATCACGACCACGATCGCCATCAGATGACCTCGGCGAGCTCTGACCGCATGTCCATCGCCTTGCCGAGCAGCGAGCGCATGATGACCTGAGGCCTCGCCGCCCTTCAGGCCCAGGGGTCGAAGGGGATCCCGGCGGGCTTGGAGTTGTTGAGGAGGTTGCGGAAGCGGTCGTCCTTGTCGGTGACCTTGATGGTCGCGGACCCGAAGTCGGCGTTCATGAGCTTGTCGCGCAACTCCGTGCTGGGGAAGCCGTTCCAGTCGACGACCGGCGGGTAGCGCCAGTTGCCGTAGTGGTTCTCCGGCGGCTCGTCGTTGCCGTTGGCGAGGCGGAAGAAGTGCGTGCTCGGGCCGTCCTTGTGGTAGACGGCCTTGGGGTGCGAACCGTCGAACCGCACCTGCGAGCGCGGGTAGGTCTTGACGGTGCTGTGCTGCGTCGTGGAGACGTAGTCCACCTGGTTGGAGCCCTGGTTGACCCAGGAGATCACATGCTCGAAGTCGTGGCGGTGGCCGCCGAGTCCGCTGCCGTGGACGGCCTGGTCCTTCTCGAAGTAGCTCGCGTAGACGATGCCGCACCAGCCGTTGTTGCACTTCGAGCGGGCGTACGTCTGGGAGTTGTCCAGGTCCCACCGGTCCCGGCAACTGCCGTTGATCGCGCCGCTCGTCTTCAGTCCGGGCGCGAGGGTGCCGTCCGGGCCGATGGCGGGGGTGGCGTAGCAGCCGTCGCCGTCGTAGTCGAAGGCGGGCGAGAAGGTCTGCTCGTAACTCCCGGCGTTCTGCGGGAGGTTGCCCGGCGGATCGGCATGGGCGGCGGATGCGGTGCCCAGCACGAGGAGACCGGCGGCGGCGAGGACGGCGGCGGTCCGGGTGGTGCGGCTCCTGCCGGATGAGAACGGCACACCGGCACCGGCAGGGCTCTTGCCCCGGTCTCTCGGGGCGGATGAGGGAATCAACTGCTTTCGCACGGGTAGCGCTCCTGACTCGTCAGCACGGGACGGTGGGGTGGCATCCCGCTTGAGTTGCCCGGAGCATGACAGGGCGAAACGGAGTCCGCTCCAGAGGAATCGGCAGAGGGAATCGGGAGAGGAAACCGGCAGTGGCCCTCCCCGGGGCGGGCTACGCCCGAGGGCCCTCCGGCTTGTGCGCCAGGAAGCCGGCGACCGCCCGCTTCGCGCCCGCCTCGGGTTCTTGGAGCGTCCGCCCCGTGACCGCGAACCCCGCCCGATCCAGCAGCTCGGCGATCCGGTCCGCGGGCAACCGGTAGCTGTCGAAGGGGGCGGGGTCGCCGCCGTAGCCGTACGTCCGGCGCTGGTGCTCCTCCTCGCCGACCCGGGTGACGAGGAGCAGGTGCCCGCCGGGTGCCAGCGCCCGGTGGAACTCTCCATATACCTCGGGCAGTTCCCCCGGCGGCAGATGATGCGTGGAGTAGAACGCCAGGACGCCGCCGAGTTCACCGTCGCCGGCCGCCAGCGCGGTCATCGAGCCGACGTCGAAGCGCAGATCCGGATAAGCGGTGCGGGCCAGTCCGGCCATCCTCGGCGACAGGTCGACCCCGAAGGCGGAAACGCCGAGCCGGGACAGGTACGCGGTCACCTTGCCCGGTCCGCAGCCCACATCGGCCGTCGGCCCGAGGTCCGCCGACATGACGAGCTCGGCGAACGCGCCCAGCACGGCGCGCGACAGCGGGTCCAGCTCGGCGGGGTCCTTGACGGACCGGGCGTAGTCGGCGGCGACGACGTCGTACGACTGCCGGATCGTGTCCAGGTGCGAGGGCTCCATCACGCCGGTAACGGTATGCCGACTCCAGGAGGAGCGGTCAGGAGAGCCCGAGTTCCGTTGACGAACACGGGAGTGCGGGGCGGGTACCGGCCCCGCCCCGCGCCCGCTCTCCCCCGCCCTCAGCTGGGCAGCACCGGCAGCAACTCCGGCAGGTGCCCGTCCGAGGCCGTGGCCGCCGCGACCCGTTCGGCCGGGACCTCGCCGTACAGCGTCGTACGGGGACGGGACGGGCGGCCCGCCAGCTCGGCAATGGCCTCCAGCCCCCGGATGGAGCGGTACGAGCCGTAACTCGACCCCGCCATCCGGGAGATGGTCTCCTCCATCAGAGTGCCGCCCAGGTCGTTCGCGCCCGAGCGGAGCATCTCCGCCGCGCCCTCCGTGCCGAGCTTCACCCAGCTCGTCTGGATGTTGGTGATGTGCGGGTGGAGCAGGAGCCGCGCCATCGCGGTGACCGCCCGGTTGTCGCGGTCCGTCGGGCCCGGGCGGGCGATGCCGGCCAGGTAGACCGGGGCGTTGGTGTGGATGAAGGGGAGGGTGACGAACTCCGTCAACCCGCCCGTCTCCTGCTGGAGTCGGGAGAGCGTGCGGAAGTGGCCCAGCCAGTGGCGGGGCTGGTCCACGTGGCCGTACATCATCGTCGAGGACGAGCGCAGGCCCACCTCGTGGGCCGTCCTGATGACCTCCAGCCAGGTGGCCGTGGGCAGTTTGCCCTTGGTCAGGACCCAGCGGACCTCGTCGTCCAGGATCTCCGCCGCCGTACCGGGGATCGAGTCGAGCCCGGCCTCCTTGGCGGCGGTCAGCCAGTCGCGGATCGACAGGCCGGTACGGGTCGCGCCGTTGACGACCTCCATCGGGGAGAACGCGTGCACATGCATGCCGGGGACGCGCTCCTTCACCGCCCGCGCGATGTCGAAGTACGCGGTGCCCGGCAGGTCCGGGTGGATGCCGCCCTGCATGCAGACCTCGACCGCGCCCACGTCCCACGCCTGGGCCGCCCGGTCCGCGACCTGGTCCAGCGAGAGGGTGTACGCGTCGGCGTCGGTACGGCGCTGGGCGAAGGCGCAGAAGCGGCAGCCGGTGTAGCAGACGTTGGTGAAGTTGATGTTCCGCGTGACGATGTACGTGACGTCGTCGCCGACCACGTCCCGGCGCAGCGCGTCCGCGATCCGGCACAGCTCGTCCAGCGCCGGGCCGTCCGCGTGGAGCAGGGCGAGCGCCTGGTCGTCGGTGAGCTTCGTCGGGTCGTCGGCGGCCTGGCCGAGCGCCTGGCGTACGTCGGCGTCGATGCGGGACGGGACCATGCCGGGGGCCGCAGCCTCGCGGAGCGCCTCCCAGTCCCCGTACACCTCGTCGAAGTCGTCACGGCGGTCGCCGGTGCGGCCCTCGGTGTCGATGGCGGTGTGGAGGTCGGTGCGGCCGGAGGAGGTGAACCCCTCGTCCGGCTCCTGCCAGGGCAGGCCGACGGGCAGCGCGTCCTCACGGGCGAGGCCCGTCTCCGGATCGGCCAGGGCGCGGACGTGCGGGAGGAGGCGGGGGTCGAGCCAGGGCTCGCCGCGCTGGATGAACTCGGGGTAGATGGTGAGGCGTTCGCGGAGCTGGAAACCCGACTCGGATGTCCTGGCCGCCAGTTCGTCGATGTGCGGCCAGGGGCGTTCCGGATTCACGTGGTCGGGGGTGAGCGGCGAGACCCCGCCCCAGTCGTCGATGCCCGCGCCGATGAGGAGCGCGTACTCGGCGTCCACCAGGTTCGGCGGGGCCTGGATCCGGGCGGACGGGCCGAGGATGTGCCGGGCCACCGCGATGGCGGCGGCCAGCTCCTCCAGCTCCGCGTCGGGCATCCCGCGCATCGCCGTGTCCGGCTTGGCGCGGAAGTTCTGCACGATGACTTCCTGGATGCCGTGGTAGGCCCGGGCCGTCTTCCGCAGCTCGAAGAGGGAGTCGGCGCGCTCCTCGTAGGACTCGCCGATCCCGATCAGGATGCCGGTGGTGAAGGGGACGTTGGAACGGCCCGCGTCCTCCAGGACCCGCAGCCGTACCGCCGGCTCCTTGTCCGGGGAGCCGTGGTGCGGGCCGCCCGGCTCGGACCACAGGCGGGTCGCCGTCGTCTCCAGCATCATCCCCATCGAGGGGGCGACGGGCTTCAGCCGCTGGAGGTCGGTCCAGGTCATGACGCCCGGGTTGAGGTGGGGCAGCAGACCTGTCTCCTCCAGGACCCGGATCGCCATGGCGCGTACGTACGCAAGGGTGTCGTCGTACCCCTCCGCCTCCAGCCACTCCCGCGCCTCGGGCCACCGGTCCTCGGGGCGGTCGCCGAGCGTGAACAGCGCCTCCTTGCACCCCATCGCCGCGCCCTCGCGGGCGATGGCCAGCACCTCGTCGGGCGAGAGGAACATCCCGTGGCCTTCGCGGCGCAGCTTGCCGGGGACGGTGACGAAGGTGCAGTAGTGGCACCGGTCGCGGCAGAGGCGGGTGAGCGGGATGAAGACCTTGCGCGAGTACGTGATCACGCCCGGCCGGCCCGCCGCCTCCAGGCCCGCGTTCCGGACGCGGGCGGCGGACGCGGCCAGATCCTTCAGGTCGTCGCCGCGCGCCTGGAGCAGCACGGCGGCCTCGGTCACATCGAGGGCGACACCGTCACGGGCACGTTTGAGCGCGCGCCGCATGGCGTTCGAGGTGGGGCGTCCGCTCTGAGGATCAGGATCGGGATCGGTCATGAACCGAGCATACGAGCGAGGCGCGGGTACCGGACCAGGGCCTGGGGCCCGTATGCGCAGGCCCGAGGGTGCTCCTGGTCACTCGTGCGGGCCGACTCACCCGAATGAGAGCCCGCAGGCGGTGCCTTCACGCCTAGTGTCGGAACGGTGATGGAAACGATCGTCCTCGGCATCGGCGAAACCCTCGTACGCGACGACCGGCACTGGGCGTCCTGGGCCAACTGGCTCGGCGTACCACCGCACACGCTCGGCGCGCTGGTGGGCGCGGCCGTCGCCCAGGGCCGCGAGGCCACGGACGCGCTGCGGATCCTGCGGCCCGACATGGACGTCGATGAGGCCTACCGCGCGCGGGCCGCCGCCGGGCGCGGGGAACACCTCGACGAGTCGGACCTCTACCAGGACGTCCGGCCCGCGCTGGGCGAACTGCGGGCAGCGGGCGTCCGGGTCGTGGTGGCGGGCAACGGCACGGTCCGGGCCGGGGAGTTGCTGCGGGCGCTGGATCTGCCCGCCGACCTGGTGGTCACCTCGGACGAGTGGGGCGTACGCAAGCCGGACCCGGAGTTCTTCGCACGGTTGGCAGAGGTGGCGGGCGCGGCCCCGGAAGCGACGCTGTACGTGGGCGATCACCCGGCCGACGACCTGTTCCCGGCCGCGGCGGCGGGGATGCGGACGGCGCATCTGCGGCGCGGGCCGTACGGGCACTGGTGGGCGGACCATCCGGACGTGGTGGAGACGGCGGACTTCCGCATCGACGCGCTGACGGAGCTGGTGGCGCTGACGGGGGCCCCGGACGCGTCGGACGGGCCGGACGCGTCGCCGGACGAGGAGGAGAAGGTCGTGCGGCGCGGGGCGCTGAGGTCGGTGCGGTAGGGCGCGTCGTTTGGATCAGGTCGGATCAGGGAGCGGGGTCCGGTGCGTGCAGCTGCAAGGCGGAGGATTGAGGCAACGCGACGGGGCCTCCCCTGCTCGAGCGGAGCATCCGCCGGGTGACCCGGACCGAGCACGACGGCACGGTCTCGGTGCTGGCCGACCGCTGGCTGGGCAAGCGGCTGAACAGCCCGAACGACGCGGCGGTCCGGTCCGACGGCACCGTCTGGTTCGACGTACGCGAGGACGGGGCCCTGTCGGGGGGCGAGGTCTTCGCCGAGGGCGGGGCGCGGGACGCGGCGCGCTTCGACAACATCCGGTTCGACGACGAGGGGCGGCTGTGGGTGGCCGCGATGGACGACGGGGTGCACTGTTACGGCCCCGACGGGACGTTGATCGGGCGGCTCGTGGTACCCGAGGCGGCGTCGAACATCGCCTGGGGCGGGGTGAAGCGGAATCGGCTGTTCATCACGGCGGAAACGAGTCTGTACTCCGTGGTCATGGGCGTCACGGGCACACATCCGACGGGGTCGGCCACCCGCCCCTCCAGCGTTTGAGGGCGGAACCCTCGCGTCGGAGGACGTGAGGTCTGCGGGGGCCCGGGGCCCGGCGATCCCCCTGCCTCACCCGGGTCCACCCGGACGGTTCCGTCCTCAAACGCCGGACGGGCTGGAAGGCGCACCCGGTCCCGCCCCGCAGTGCGGCGGAGTGCCCTCAGGCCGTGGCGGCGGGACGAGCTCACGGAGTTCGGGCGGCCGTGGGACGACTCACGGTTCTCCCTGGGACGCGTGGAAGTCGAGGGCGTGTCCGAGCCATTCGGCGAGGCCCTCCCCGGCCAGCGCCGCCTCGTCGACGGCCAGCCATCCGGGCCCCATGGACCGGCCCTCGCCCATGACCGCCTCGTGGGCGCCGGGCTCGGTCAGGAGGCGCTCCCGCAGCGCGGGGTCGATGCGGAGCAGCAGTTCACCGTCGCCGCGTGCTGCCGCCACCATGCGTTCGTCCACCATGAACGAGATCCCGCCGAACATCGTGACTTCGCGAGTCCGGCGGTCGCCCAAGGCCGCCCGTACCCGTTCCCGCAGGTCGGTCCCGCCCATCAACGGCCGCCCTTGTCCAGGTACTCCGGGCCGTTGTAGTGCAGGTCGAGGGTGTTGATCCGGCCGTCCTCGAACGTGAAGAACTCCGCGAACGTGACGGGCCCCCCGGGCATCGTGGCCGCGTACAGCACGGCCGACCCGGAATCGTCGTGCACATCCTGGATGATCTCGATGTCCCGCACGGTGCCGATGAAGCCCGCGACTCCGCGCAGGAAGCCTTCGGTGGCGTCGGCGAGGTGTCCTGCCAGGGAGCCGGTGAAGTCCAGATGACCCGTCAGGAGCTCGCGCATCCGAGCACCCTCCTGGTAGGCGGCGGTACCCGCTTGAAGAATGCCGTAGTAGTCGTGCAGGACCTTGGGCGCGTTGGGCGACAGGCTGGCGGGCATCGAGACCTCCGGACCGGGCGACTAGGGTGGCACTTTATTATTTCAAGCGCCCAAGTGGAAAAGTCAAGGAATGTGTGGATGAAGTCCTACGGTCAGCTCTGCGCGGTGGCGCGGGCTCTTGATGTCGTCGGGGATCGGTGGACCCTGCTGGTGGTCCGCGAGTTGCTGATCCAGGGGCCGCTGCGGTTCGGGGAGCTTCAGCGCGGGCTGCCCGGCATAGCGACGAACCTGCTCACCCAGCGGTTGCGCGATCTCGAGGAGCAGGGGGTGCTGTCCCGTACGGACGGCGACCGCGCGGCCGGTCCCGCGCTCTACCGGCTGACCGCGCGCGGCGTCGCGCTGGACGGCGTGATCCGCGAGCTCCTCAAGTGGGGCGCGCCGACCGTGCCGTCCGCACCGCCGGATGCCGTCTTCCAGATGCACTGGCTCAGCCGGCCCGCGCGCTACTTGCTCAGCGATCACGAGCCCGACCGGCCCCGGACGGTGATTCGCTTCGGCACCCCGGCCGACGGCTTCGACCTCACAGCCGCCTCCGGCACGGTCACCGTCGCTCCGTGCGCCGAGGACGCCCGGGTCGATGCGACCGTGATGGGCCCCGGGCCGGCACTCGTCGCGCTGCTCCAGGGCGCGACAGGCATCGACACTGCCGAGGAGCACGGTGTGACCGTGGAGGGCGACGCCACGGCGCTGGCCAGAGTCCTGCCTCGGCCTGCCTGATCGTCGACCCCTGAGGGGCAGGGCACCCCCTACGACAGGCCCTAGTCCCCCAGCGCCGCCTGCATCACGCTCTTCGCGATCGGCGCGCCCAGCCGGCCACCGGAGATGTCGGAGCGGGAGATGTCCATGTCCGTCGGGTCGATGAACACGGCGACCGCGACCGAACGCCCGTCGTCCTTCTTGCCGTAGCTGACGAACCAGCCGTACGGGACCTCGTCCTGGACGTTCACGCCGCGCTGCGCGGTGCCCGTCTTGCCGCCGACCGTGACACCGTCGATCAGGGCGCGCTGGGCGCTGCCCTCCTTCGCGGTGTGCTCCATCATCTCCTGGACCTTCTTCGCCGTCTCCGGCGAGACGGCCTGGCTCATCTCCATCGGCTCGTTCTTCTCCAGCGTGGAGAGGTCCGGGCCGCGCAGCTCGTCGACGATGAACGGCTGCATCAGCTTGCCGTCGTTGGCGAGGGCCGCCGTGACCATCGCCATCTGCATCGGGGTGCTGGTCAGGCTGCCCTGGCCCATGCCGGTGAGGGCCGTGCCGGGCTTGTCCAGCTTCGGCGGGTAGAGGCTCTTCGTGGCGAGCAGGTCGCCGAACTCCTCCGTGTACACGTCCTCGTTGAAGCCGAACTTCTCCGCCGTCTCCCGCATCCGGTCCTCGCCCAGTTCGGACGCCGCGTCCAGGAAGACGTTGTTGCAGGAGTACTGCATGGCGGTCTTCATCGACGCCTTGTTGCAGACGCCGTCGCCCGCCTCGCTGCCGATCTTGTTCGTGGAGAGCGGCAGGGGGTACGGCGAGACCGCGTCCGTCCTGGCGTCCACGTCGGTGACCACGCCGTGCTCCAGTGCCGCGGCGGCCGTGAGGATCTTGAAGGTGGAGCCGGGCGGGTAGGTCTCGCGCAGCGGGCGGTTGGCCAGCGGCTTGCCCTTCTCCTTCTCCAGCGCCGTGAAGCGGTCGCTCTCCTTGAACGAGATGCCGGCGAAGGCCTCGGGGTTGTACGAGGGCGTGGAGACCAGCGACAGCACCTTGCCGGTGCGCGGGTCCAGGGCGACGACCGCACCCCGGGCGCCCAGGTCCGTCAGCCCCTTGTAGGCCGCCTTCTGCGCCTTGGCGTCGATCGTGGTGATCACGTCGCCGCCGCGCCGGGGCTGCCCCGTCAGGACGTCCTTGGCGTGCCGGAAGGCGAAGCGGTCGTCCTGGCCGCTGAGGACGCTGTCGTAGGTCCGCTCCAGCAGCGAGGTGCCCCGGGCCTGGGAGGCGTACCCGGTCACGGGCGCGTACATCGGACCGTCCTTGTAGGTCCGGCGGAAGGCGTAGTCCCGGCTCTCGGTCTCCTTCGACCCGGTGATCGCCTTGCCGCCGACGATGATGTCGCCGCGCGGGGTGGAGAACCGCTCGAACCGCACCCGGGCGTTGTGCTCGTTCTGGGCCAGCTCCTGGCGGTCGACGTGCTGGAGCCAGTTCGCCCGCAGCAGCAGGGCCAGCACCAGCAGCCCGCAGAAGATGGCTATGTGCCGCAACGGCCTGTTCATTCCACTCCCCACCCGGGCGGGCCTGTGGCCCGCGTATGCGATCCCCGGTGAGTAAGGATGCCTTGTACGCGGGCCCGGTTGCACCGGCGGCCCCTCAGGGGCCCTTCCTCAGAGGTACGCGGCGTACGCGTCCAGGGTCCGCAGCACCTCCGGTTCGTCCGCCGGGGGCAGCTGGAGCACGACCTCCTCGATGCCCAGATCCGCGTAGTGGGCAAGCTTCCCGGGGCTCGGCAGGACCGCGTACGGGACCACCTGGAGGCCCTTCGGATCGCGCCCGGCCTCCTCCCAGGCCGCCCGGAGCTTCGGCAGGGACTCCGTGAGACCCCCGCCGCCGATGGGCAGCCAGCCGTCCGCGTACTCCGCGATGTGCGCGAACAGCTTCGGGCCCGCACCGCCGCCGATCAGCGTGCGCGGGCCGTTGACCGGACCGCGGGGCCGCTGGAAGGGCTTCGGGTGCGCCTCGCTCGCCCGGACGGAGCCGAACCGACCCGCGTGACCGGTCGGCTCGTCCGCCCACAGGGCCCGCATCAGGGCCATCCGGTCCCGCCCCAGCTCCCGGCGCGTCGACCACTCCACCCCGTGGTCGGCGGCCTCCTCGACGTTCCAGCCGTAGCCGATGCCGAGCGTGAACCGGCCGCCGGAGAGGTGGTCCAGGGTCGCCGCCTGCTTGGCCAGGTCGATCGGGTCGTGCTGGGCGACCAGCGTGATGCCGGTGCCCAGCGCGAGACGCTCGGTGACGGCGGCGGCCTGGCCGAGGGCGACGAAGGGGTCCAGCGTCCGGCCGTACTCGCGGGGCAGCTCCCCGCCCATCGGGTACGGAGTGCGGCGGATCACCGGGATGTGCGTGTGCTCGGGCAGATACAGCCCGTCGAACCCGCGCCGCTCCAGCTCGCGGGCGAGCCTGACCGGGGTCACCGTCTCGTCGGTGAGGAAGATCGTGGTGGAGATCCGCATCGAGAACGCCTCCGTCGTGGTCGTCGGTCGGTACGTGTCTACGTGGACGTCAGCCGGTCCGTACGCGTCGGTCCCTGCGCGTCGGTCCGTAGTCGTCCTTCTGTACGTCGTCCGTGCGAAGCGCCAACGTAAGCCGTACGTCGGTGAAATCCGAGACCGTGACGGCCATGAACAGCGACCACGAACCGAATGCCCAGAAACCGCCCCTGCCCCCGATGGCCCGGCGCGGCCTCCTCGCCGCGACCGCCGCCACCGGCTTAACGTTGGCGACCGTGAGCTTCGCCCGAGCCGAGGACCGCCCCGGGCCCGGCCCCGACGGCCCCCTCCGCACCCGGACCGTGCGCGGGACGCTGCCCGTCGGATCGCCCGACTACGTGTATCTGCCCGTCGAGGTACCGCGCGGGGTGGCCGAGTTCGCCGTCTCGTACGCGTACGGGAAACCGCCCGTGCCGCCCGGTACCCAGGGCAACGCCCTCGACATCGGCCTCTTCGACGAACGCGGTACGGCACTCGGCGGGCGCGGCTTCCGGGGCTGGTCCGGCGGGGCGCGCACCTCGTTCTTCGTCCGCGCCGACGCCGCGACGCCCGGCTACCTCCCGGGCCCCGTACGCCCCGGGACCTGGCACATCGCCCTGGCCCCCTACACCGTGGCGCCCGAGGGGCTGCCGTACGAGGTGACCGTCACCCTGCGCCTCGGGGAGAGCGCCCCCGCCCCCACGCCCGTCTACCCGCCCGAGCGGGCCAGGGGACGGGGCCGGGCCTGGTACCGGGGCGACTGCCACCTCCACTCCACGCACTCCGACGGGCGGCGCACCCCGGCCGAGGTCGCCGCCGCCGCGCGGGCCGCCGGGCTCGACTTCATCAACAGCAGCGAGCACAACACCACCTCCGCGCACGCCGCGTGGGAGGGGCTGTGGGGTGACGACCTGCTGATCCTGACCGGCGAGGAGATCACCACCCGCAACGGGCACGTGCTGGCCGTCGGCACCGACCCGGGCGTCTTCGTCGACTGGCGCTACCGGGCCCGCGACCACCGCTTCGGCCGGTACGCGCGCCAGGTGCGCCGGGCCGGCGGGCTCGTCGTGCCCGCCCATCCGCACGCCACCTGCATCGGCTGCAACTGGAAGTTCGGCCTCGCCGAGGCGGACGCGGTCGAGGTGTGGAACGGGCCCTGGACCCCGGACGACGAGGTCGCCCTAGCCGCGTGGGACAACGCGCTGGTGGCCGCCGCAGGGAAGGGGGACGACGGGCCGGGGCGCTGGCTCCCCGCGATGGGCAGCAGCGACGCCCACCGCGAGCCGGACCGGGTGGGCCACCCGCAGACCGTCGTCCTGGCCGAGGAGCTGTCGCGGCAGGCGGTCCTCGCGGGCATCCGGGCCGGGCGCTCCTACCTCGCCGAGTCGGCCGCCCTCACCCTCTCCCTGGGGGCGACGGACGGGCGGGGGCGGCACGCGGGCATCGGGGAGCGGCTGCGGGCGGCGGCGGACGCTCCGGTGACCGTACGGCTGGAGGTGTCGGGTGCGGCCGCCGACTGCACCGTCCGCCTGGTCACCGATCAGGGGACCCTGCTGACCACCCCGCTGCCCGCATCCGGCGCGGGCGTGGTGGAGTGGCGTACGACTCCGGCCCACGCCGCGTACGTGCGCGCCGAGGTCCGGCACGCTCCGGCCGTGCCGGGGCTGCCGGGCGCCCTCGCGGCCCTCACCAACCCGGTCTTCCTCGACACGGAGAACATCAGGGCGACCGGTACGGAGGGCTGAGAAGGGGGAAGGGTCGAAGCACGCGCCGGACGGAGAGGGGCTGCCATGGGATGGGAATCGGGACCGGGTCCGGGGCCGGGGCTGGGGCTGGGCCACTTCCTGTTGCCCGCGGGCGGCGCGCTGAGCCTGACCGGCGTGATCACCGGCAACGGCACGCTGATCAGCCTGAGCTGGATCATGTGGGTGCTCGGGATCCTGCTGATCCTGTGGAACCGTTCGCGCCGCCCCGCCGATCCGCGCGAGCTGGCGGCGGCGGCCGCCGCCGGGGACGCGCGGGCGGTCCGGGGGCTGCGGACGCTCGCTTTGACCGCGCGGGCCGAGGGGCGTCCCGACACGGCCGAGCGGCTGCTGCGGCAGGCGGTGAAGGCCGGTGACGTGGAGTCGATGTGGGAGCTGGGCCGCCTGGTCGAGCAGCGCGAGGGCCTGGCGGCGGCGGAACCGTGGTTCCGGCAGGCGGCGGAGGGCGGGCACGCGGTGGCCAAGCGGCTGTTCCGGCCGGGCGGCGCGCTGCATCCGGACGGGGCGGACCCGGCCCCGTAGGGCCGTGGGGTCCGCCCCGGCGTGGGCGGTTCCGGTTACCCGAGTCCCAGCGCCGCCCTCGTCAGGAACGCGAGCCGGGCCGTCTTCTCCGGCTTCTCGATCTCCGGGCCCAGCTCGAACCCGACCCGGACCATCCGCGCGAGGGCCTTCTGGTTGCGGGCGTCGGGCTCGACGACGACCCGCAGGTGGGCCGGGTCGCTGAAGACGTGGGCGATGAACGCGGTGAGCAGGGCCTCCGTGTACCCCTTCACCGCTCCTTCGCCCTCGGCGGGTGCGATCAGCAGGTGGATGCCGAAGTCCCCGGGCTGTACGTCGTAGCACTCGCCGACCGGGTCGGCGTCCGGCTCGTACGTCTGGAAGAGCGCGGCCGGGACCCCGTCGCGCAGGGCGAGGTAGGCGTGGTGCGTGGGGAGCGAGCCGACGAACTCGTAGATCTCCCGGACCTGTTCGCGGGTGTGGTCGGCCATGCCCCAGAAGCGGGCCCGCTCCTCGGTGACCCAGCCGTGCAGCAGGTCGGCGTCGGTCGCCGGGTCGACCGGGACCAGGCGGACGGTGCCGAAGCCCTCGACCTTCTGCTCGTGCACGGCCGGGCGGAGAGCGGGCGCGACGGGCTCGGCCGGCACAGGGGATTCGGTGGATTCGGTGACGGTCATGGCGGGCTCTTTCTCGGTGTTCCGGGTGCCCCCGGTGCGGTGCAGCAGGTTCCAGTCGGTGACGACCGGGGCGAGCGCGCCCCGTGCCCACAGGGGCGTCTGGTCGCGGTGGTGGGCGGACCCGGGGACGCCCGACGCGCCGAACGGCACCACCCACCGGCTGTCCTCGCGACGGGCCAGGTCCCAGACGTAGCGGGCGGCCGGGCCCCGGGCGAACAGGTCGGTGACGCCGGGGACGCTGGAGGTGGACAGCACGCAGTCGTGGTCGCCCGCGAGCCCCGGCCGGATCGCCTCCGCGTCGGAGCCCTCCGGCGTGAGGTCCGGCAGGGCCTGCCAGGGCGACAGCCGGTGCAGCGCGCCCCACGGCCCCGGCGGGGTCTCACCGGCCGCCGCCGCGACGGCCTCGGCCGCGGCCGCGACGACCGCCAACCGGTCCTCGTACGGCAGGAGTCCGACGGTGAGCAGGCTCTCCAGGGCGTAGCCGATCCGGGGAACGGCGGCGAGCCAGGGACGGAAGAGGGCGGGGTGGGCGGCCGAGCGCCACGGGTCGTCGGCGCCCGTGACGCCCTTCAGCGCGGGGTGGTCGGCCAGCCGGTGCACGACGTCGTTGCGCAGCCGGGCGTAGAGGGTCGCGTCGGTGCTGTCCGCGTCCATGTGGCGGTCCCAGCGCAGCAGCCGGTCCCTCAGGCGTTCGGCGGCGGGCCCGAGGCCGGGGGCCCGGGCGAGCAGGGAGAGCAGCGGGCGGGACGAGGCGAGGCGGGTGTCGGTGTGCACGGCGGCCTGGGCGTCGGGGGTCCAGCCGGTGCCGGCGCCGAGCAACTCCCTGATCCGGTGGGCCCGGTGCGGGGGTGCGAACTCCACGCCGAGCGGGGCGGCAAGGCCGCGCTCGTTGGCCATCACGGCGATCCCGTCGGGGCGGTCGGCCTCGGTCCGGGGCAGCGGGACCGTTTCGCCCTCGCGCCAGGCGTACGCGGGGTCCTCGGCGGGAACGACCCGCAGCCGGTTGGCGTACGGGCGCACCGGGACGTGTCCGGCGACCCGGTGCAGGGTGTCCCCGGCGGTGTCGGCGGCGAGCACCACGTTGACGGGCTCGACCCAGCGGTCGAGGGCGGCGTCGACGTCGGCGACCGTACGGGCCCGGAGCAGTGCGGGCAGCACGTCGAAGCCGAGCCGGCCGGTGACGCGGGGCGGGTAGCGCAGACTGACGCTCTCCACGGCCTCGGGGTCGCCGCCGATGATCACCGGTCCCCGGTCCGTTTCGATCACCTCCACAGGCTCCGGGTCCGCTCCCGCCACCTCGATCGTCTCGGTGTGGACGTGGGCCCGGTACCAGCCGTCCGGGCCGAGCGCCTCCACCCCGCCGTCCGGGGTGCGGCGCAGCTGCTCCCGGTAGAGGTCCTGGTAGTCGGCCATGGCGTTGGTGATCGCCCAGGCGACGCCTCCGGTGTGCCCGAAGTGGGCGATGCCGGGGATTCCGGGGACCGCGAGGCCGACGACGTCGAACTCGGGGCAGGCAAGCCGGATCTGCTGGTAGACGCCGGGGTCCTCGATGAAGCGGTGCGGGTCGCCCGCGAGGAGCGGGGCGCCGGAGGCGGTGCGGGCGCCGGTGAGCAGCCAGCCGTTGCTGCCCGCCGTGCCGGGGCCGTCGGTGGCGAAGAGGGTCATCCGGTCCTCGCCGAGCCGGCGGGCGACCTCTTCGCGCCAGAGTTTGGTCGGGAACCCCGCGAACAGGATGTGCGTGGAGAGCCAGACGCCGAGCGGGGTCCAGGGCTCCCAGCGGCCGGCGGCGATGCCGGCCGCGGCGAACTCGGGTGCGCGGGCGGCCCCTTCGACGAGGCCGTCGTTGACGCCGTCGACGTACGCCGCCACCCAGGCGGCGGTCTCGGGCGCGAGGCGGTCGAAGCAGCGGCGGGCGGTGTCGGCGATCCGGGCCCGCCGGACGAACCGGTCCCAGTCGACGGCTTCCGCGCCGAGGCAGGAGGCGCTGGTGCCGAGCATCCGGTGCCGCTCGGTCTCCAGCTGCCAGGCCCGGTCGAGGGCGGTGGCGTGGCCCTGGGCGCGGGCCAGCGCCAGGGCGTCGGCGGCCCGCAGGTGAGGGATCCCCCAGTCGTCACGGAACAGCTCGAAGCCGCCCGGCGCCCCGTGGCCGAGCCCTTGGCCGGATCCGCTGCCGAGCCCCTCGTCCGGGCGCTCCCCCAGCCCCTCCTCCGACCTGTCACCGGGTCTCTCTTCCGGTCTCTCTGCCGGTCTCTCACAGTCGACGCCGACGGTCATCGTGCTCCCCATCCCGCTTCCGGTGCTTTTCAGCCACTCCCCAGCCCCCGAAATTTAGGTTAGCCTAACCTAAAGTGACCCTTTGGGCAGTGGGCCGGGGCACCGGGGCGAGGCGGGAGACATCGTGGGGCATGGCTGGGAAGGCGTCGTTCTCAAACTGTTCCGGGGGCGTGACTTCACGTTCACGGTGACCGGCGCGGAGCAGGTCACCGACCGCTTTCGCCGGGTGCACGTGACGGACGGCGGGCTGCTGGCCGCGACCGGCGGGGCCCATCCGACGATGTGGGTGCGGCTGTGGTTCGAGAAGGACGGCAAGCCGCATCAGCGCGCCTACACCCTGGTCGACCCCGACCCGGAGTCCGGCACCTTCAGTCTGGAATTCGCCCTGCACGAAGGCTCCGCCTGCGACTGGGTGCGGGCGGCGAAGCCGGGCGACACGATCGACGCGACGCTTCAGGGCACCGGTTTCACGCTGCCCGACCCGACGCCCTCGCGGCTCTTCCTGATCGGTGACGCGGCGGCGCTGCCCGCGATCAACTCCCTGCTGGACGCGATCCCGTCGACCCCGGCGACCATCTGGTTCGAGACCGCGCACGAGGAGGACCGGAAACTGCCGTTCCGCCTCGACGAGGCCCACCACACCCTGCACCATGTGGAGCGGCGCGAGGCGGGCGCGCATCTCGTGTCCGAGGTGAAGGCGGCCCTGCCGGAGCTGCTGGGCGCGGACCACTCGGACGCGTACGTCTGGGTCGCCTGCGACACGTCGACCACCCGGACCCTGTCGGCGTACCTCCGCAAGGAGCTGGGCCTGCCCAAGGACCGGGTGAACGCGCTGGGTTACTGGCGGCCGTAGACCCTGGCCACACCGCACCACCGAGGGCCCCGGCGTACGCCGGGGCCCTTACGCGTCCGTGGACCGCAGCGACCTGCGCAGCAGTACCCCGCCGATCCCCACCAGACTCGGGAAGCCGCTCTTCGGCATGGCGACCGTGCCCACCGCGCCGACGGCTGCCAGGGCGACGCCCGCCGCGCGCTGGGCCGGCAGGTCACCGTTCTCCTCCGCCGAGCGCAGCAGCCGGCCGCCCAGCCACAGGGTGGGGGCGACGGCCATGAACCAGAAGGCGGCGGCCCGGTCGCCCCGGTCGGGCACGGAGCCGACGACGGGCCCTCGGCCGATGTCGGCGAACACATCGCGGTAGATCACCGCACCGACGGCACCGTGAACGACACCGACCACCTGGAGCAGACGTCCCGCCGAAGCTCGTTTCATGGCCTCATCGTACGAGCGGCGCGGCGACGGCCGAGGGCCCGCCCCGCCGCGCTCTCAGTCCTGGACCACCAGCGCCGGGGTCTCCTTCGTCAGCACCTCGCCCCGGAAGAACGCCGGGCTGCGGCGCTCCATCGCGACCATCAGCACCACGCCGAGGAGCAGCAGCCCCACCCCGATGACGAACACCGAGCCGACGCCGAACACCGAGGAGCCGGAGCCGTACGCCGGGTCCCACATGTCGTAGAGGGTCTTGGCGAAGACGGCGGCGAGCAGGATGCCGCCGAGCAGCGGGAAGAGGCCCTTGAAGATCAGGTCCCGGGCGGAGCGGGTCAGTTCGGCGCGGAAGTACCAGGCGCAGGCGAAGGCGGTCAGCGCGTAGTAGAAGCAGATCATGAGGCCGAGCGCGTAGATGGTGTCCACCAGGACGTGCTCGCTGGCCAGGGTCATCACCGTGTAGAAGACGCCGGTGCCGATGCCCGCCGTGACGGTCGCCCGGCCGGGCGTCTTGAAGCGGGGGTGGACCTTGGCGTACGAGGCCGGCATCGCCTCGTACGCGGACATCGCGAGGACCGTGCGGGCGACCGGGATGAACGTGGTCTGGAGGCTGGCGGCGGCCGAGGCGAGGACCGCGAGGAAGAGCAGGATGCCGAGGCCGGGGCCCATCACCGGTCCGGCGAGGGCGGCGAAGACGTTGTCGGAGGTGTCCGGATTGGCGAGGCCGAGCCCGGAGGAGCCGGAGCCGACGGCCATCTGCGCGGCGACGCCGGTGGCCAGGTAGGAGCCGACCAGGACGACCATCGCGATGAGGGCCGCGCGGCCGGGGGTCTTCTCGCTGCCGGTGGTCTCCTCGTTGGCGGTCAGACAGGCGTCCCAGCCCCAGAACATGAAGATGGAGAGGGACAGGCCCGCCGTGAAGGCGGCGAAGGACTGGACGGCGAAGGGGTTCAGCCAGGACCAGGAGAAGTCGAGCGAGGACGCGAAGTCAGGGCCGCCGCTGCCGGCCTTGCCGAGGGCCATCGTCACGAACAGCGCGAGGACGACCAACTGCAGTCCGACCAGGGCGTACTGGATGCCCTTGGTGGCGGTCATGCCCCGGTAGCTGATGGCCGTGGCGACGGCGATGAGGACCAGGCAGGTGAGGATGTGGACGGGTTTGCTGTCGTCCAGGGCGGCGATCGAATCGCTGCCGGTGATCTCACCCGCCAGCAGCCAGAAGTACGAGGTGGCGACGCCCGCCAGGTTGGACAGCACGATGATCGTCGCGATGACCAGGCCCCAGCCGCACATCCAGCCGACGCGCGGGCCGAACGCCTTCACCGTCCAGGTGAAGGAGGTGCCGCAGTCCGGCATCGCCTTGTTCAGCTCGCGGTAGGCGAAGGCCACGAGCAGCATCGGCAGGAACCCGGCCAGGAAGACGGCGGGCATCTGCACGCCGACCTCTCCGGCGGTGGAGCCGAGGGTGGACGTCAGGCAGTAGACGGGGGCGACGGTGGAGACGCCGATGACGGCGCTGCCCATGAGGCCGACGGAGTTCCCGCCGAGCCCTTTGCCCCGTACGCCGCCACGGCCGTCACCGCCGTCGGCCGGGGCGCTTCCCCGTACCGTGTCTCCGGCCTGTGGCCGCGCGTCCAGCTGAGTCATGAGAAGGACGCTATGCGCTGCGATATCCACATCCGGAGCGCGAGACTCCAACGTCTCACCCTTGACTATGACGACCAATCACCCGTGAACACCTCGCCAATTAAAGGTCACATTCACATGAAACCTTGCAATGCATGCCGCTCGACCGAGCGTGACGACGTACGGTAACCGCAGCCCTGTCCGTTTTGTGTGGGTTCAAAATTTTCCCGTGCCGCCTCGCGAGCCGGCCCGATCCAGAGCGCGAGGCCCTGGTGGTCAGCCGGGCCAGACGATCGCCTGCGTCTCGCTGTAGGCGTGCAGCGCGTACGAGCCCACGTCCCGTCCCACCCCGCTCCTCTTGAACCCGCCGAACGGGGCCTCCATGTTCCGCCCGACCGTGTTGACGCCGACCCCGCCCGCGCGCAGTCGCCGGGCCACCCGGAAGGCGCGGGCCACGTCGCCGGACCAGACGTAGTCGATGAGGCCGTAGTCGCTGTCGTTGGCGAGCGCGACGGCCTCCTCCTCGTCGTCGAAGGGGACGACCACGACGACCGGCCCGAAGATCTCCTCGCGGACGACCCGCATGTCGGGGGTGCAGTCGGCGAGGAGGGTGGGGGCCACGTAGAAGCCCCGGTCCAGGTGGGCGGGGCGCCCGCCGCCCGCGACGACCCGCGCGCCCTCCTTCCGGCCCAGCTCCACGTACGCCTCGACGCGGTCGCGGTGGGCGGCGGAGATGACCGGGCCGACCACGGTGGCCCGGTCGGCCGGGTCGCCGACGGTGAGCGCGTTCGCGTACGCGGCGAGCGCGGCGACCAGCTCGTCCTGGCGGGACCGATGGACCAGGACGCGGGTCGGAGCCGTACAGATCTGTCCGCTGTAGAAGGAGAACGTCGTGCCGATGCCCGCGACGGCGGAGCCCAGGTCCGCGTCGTCGAGGACGAGTGCCGCGCCCTTGCCGCCCAGCTCCATCAGCTGCCGTTTCATCCCGCGCCCGCACACTTCCGCGATGCGCTGCCCGACGGCGGTGGACCCGGTGAAGCTGACCATGTCGACGTCGGGAGAGTCGACGGCCGCCTCTCCCGCCTCCGCACCCGACCCGGTGACGACGTTCACCACCCCCGGCGGAACGCCCGCCTCCGCGAGGGCGGCGGCCATCCGGTAGACGGAGAGCGGGTCCTGCGGGGCGGGTTTCACCACGACCGTGTTGCCCATCGCGAGCGCGGGCGCGACCTTGCCCGCCGGGTTGGCCCAGGGGTTGTTGTACGAGGTGACGCAGGTGACCACGCCGACCGGCTGGCGGACGGCCAGCGCCCCGAAGACCCCGGCCCGCCCCATCGGGCCGGCCTCGTTGATCTGGGGCGCGATGGCCTCCTCCACGGGTTCCAGGGCCCCGCGCGCGTACCGCCGGAAGCGGGCGACGCCCACCCCCACCTGCATCCCACGGGCGGTGGATGCGGTGGCCCCGCTCTCCCGCCGGGCGATCTCGGCGTGGGCGAGGAAGTCCCGCTGGACGATGTCCGCGGCCCGGTCCAGGATCGCGGCGCGCTCCTCGGGCCTGGTCCGCGACCAGGCCGGGAAGGCCGCTCTCGCCGCCGCCGCGGCCTCGTACACCTGGGCGCGGCTCGCCTCGGGGGCGAGGCCGACGACCTCCTCGGTGGCGGGGTCGATGACCTCGTAGTGGCCGTCGGCGGGTTCGGTCCACTCCCCACCGATGAACAACCGCTCGGGTGCGGCGCTCACGCGGTACTCACCGTCCGGGTGTCGCGGCCCGAGCGCAGCACCGTCCCCGGCACGGCCCCCGTCACCTTGTCGTCGCGCAGGGTCTCGACCCCGTTGACGCGCACGGAGACGATCCCGATGGCCTTGGAGTCCAGGCGCGGACTGTCCCCGGGCAGGTCGTGGACGAGGGTGGCGGGCCCGGCGTCGATCCGCTCGGGGTCGAAGAGGACGAGGTCGGCGTGGAAGCCCTCCTCGATCCGGCCGCGCTCGCGCAGCCCGAAGAGCCGGGCCGGGTCGTCGGTGAGCATCTTGACGGCGGCGGTGAGGGACACGAGCTTGCGCCCGCGCAGACAGTCGCCGAGGAAGCGGGTGGTGTAGGGGGCCCCGCACATCCGGTCCAGGTGCGCGCCCGCGTCGGAGCCGCCGAGCATGACGTCCTCGTGCTCCCAGGTGCGTTGCCGCAGGGCCCAGGAGTCGGGGTCGTTGTCGGTGGGCATCGGCCACAGGACCGTACGCAGGTCGTCGGCGGCGCAGATCTCGACCAGGCAGTGGAAGGCGTCCTGGCCGCGTTCGGCCGCGATGTCGTCGACGACCCGGCCGCTGAGGCCTTCGTTGGCGGCGCTGTAGGTGTCCCCGATGACGTACCGGCCGAAGTTGGCGAGCCGCCTGAAGACCCCGGCCTCCTTGCTGTCGGCGCGGCGCAGCATCTCGGCGCGGGTGGCGGCGTCCCGGAGGCGTTCGATGCGCTCGGGGACGGGGAGGGCGAGGACGTCGCCCCAGCCGGGGATGAGGTTGAGGGCGCAGAAGGTGCCGAGCGACATGTTCATGGGGGTCAGGATCGGCATGGTGAGGGCCACGATCCGGCCACCGGCCCGGCGGGCGCGTTCGCTGGGGATCAGCTGGCGCGGTACGCGTTCGGGGACGGCGGCGTCGATGGTGAGGACGTTCCAGTTGAGCGGACGCCCGGCGGCGGCGGTCATGTCGACGAAGAGGTCGATCTCCTCGTCGGAGAACTGGTCCAGGCACCCCGCGACGATCGCCTCCAACTGCGTCCCCTCGTGTTCGCCCACCGCGCGGGAGAGGGCGAGCAGCTCCTCGGGGAGGGCGTGGCGGGAGGCGACGGGCTCGCCGTCGCCGTCGGAGTGGGTGGCGGACTGGGTGGTGGAGAGCCCCCAGGCCCCCGCGTCCATGGCGTCGTGGAAGAGGGCGAGCATGGCGTCCAGCTGCGCGGGGGTCGGCTGTCCGCCGACCGCGTCCGCGCCCATGACGTGCCGGCGCAGGGCGCAGTGGCCGACCATGAACCCGGCGTTGACGGCGATGCGGCCGTCGAGGGCGTCGAGGTACTCGCGGAAGGTGGACCAGGTCCAGTCGACGCCTTCCTCCAGGGCGGCGAGCGCCATGCCTTCGACCCGCGACATCATCCGCCGGGTGTAGTCGGCGTCCTCGGGCCGGTCGGGGTGGAGCGGCGCGAGGGTGAACCCGCAGTTGCCGCCCGCGACGGTGGTGACTCCGTGGTTCATGGAGGGGGTGGCGTAGGGGTCCCAGAAGAGCTGGGCGTCGTAGTGGGTGTGCGGGTCGACGAACCCGGGGGCGAGAACGAGCCCGTCGGCGTCCTCGCTGGTGACGGCCTCTTCGGTGACGGTCCCCGGCTCGGCGATGACGGCTATCCGGCCGCCGCGGATACCGATGTCGGCGGTGTACGCGGGCCCGCCGGTGCCGTCCACGACGGTCGCGCGGCGGATGAGGTGGTCGAGCATGACGGTTCCCTTCTGGGGGTTCCTTCTTCGGCCCGGCGGGGACGGGTGGGGACAGCCGGGGCACGCACGCTTGGGCCGCGGTACGCACCCCGGCTCATCAGGGCGACGGTCCGGGAAGACGCCGCCCGGCCTGGGAATTTCCAGCCCCGCCGACGTTGGAGGCACGTATTTCAGCCCCTCCGGCGATGGGAGCGTATTTCAGCCCCGCCGGCGTTTGAGGCGCGTATTTCAGCCCCTCCGGCGATTGAGGAGCGGGGTTCGGGGCGGAGCCCCGACGTGAGCCCGAGGGTTCAGCTCCCGGCGGCGGCCCGGAACCGCGAGGTCCGATGCACGGGATCCGTATCGATCTGCGGAATCACGTGCTCCCCGATCAGCCGGATCGTGTTCATCGTGTCCTCGGGACTGATCCCGATCGGCAGCCCGAAGCTCAACTGATCCGCCCCCGCCCGATCCCACCGCCGGCACTGCTTCAACACCTCGTCGGGATCCCCGCAGATCATCAGCTCCTCCGCGATGAGCAGTTCGACGATCTCCTCGGTGTACTCCGGCAGCAGCTGCGGCCACTCCGGAATCCCCTCCGGCCGGGGAAACGTGTCGTGGTAGCGGAACAGCAGCGACTGGAGGTAGTTCAGCCCGCCGCCCACCGCGATCTCCACCGCCTTGGCGTGCGTCTCGGCGCAGATGGCCGTGGACGTCACCATCACGTTGTCGTTGACGAACGCCCCCACCGGCTCCGCGTCCTTGACCGCGTTCTTGTAGGACTCGACGACCCACTCCATGTCGGAGACCTTCTGCACGCTGAAGCCCAGCACCCCGAGCCCCTTCTTGCCCGCCATGGCGTACGAGGACGGCGACCCGGCCGCGTACCACATGGCCGGGTGCGCACCCCCGTACGGCTTCGGCAGGATCTTGCGCGGCGGGAGCGACCAGTGCTTGCCCTGGAAGCCGACGTACTCGTCCTGGAGCCACATCTTGGGGAACTCGGCGATCGTCTCCTCCCACAGCTCCTTCGTGTGGTTCATGTCGGTGATGCCCGGCATGAACCCGAGGATCTCGTGGCTGCCGGCCCCGCGCCCGGTGCCGAACTCGAAGCGCCCTTCGGAGAGATGGTCGAGCATCGCGACCTTCTCGGCGACCTTCACCGGGTGGTTGACCGGCGCGAGCGGGTTGAAGATGCCGGAGCCGAGGTGGATGCGCTCGGTGGCGTGCGCGAGATAGCCGAGGTACACGTCGTTGGCGGAGAGGTGCGAGTACTCCTCCAGGAAGTGGTGCTCGGAGGCCCAGGCGTACTTGAAGCCGGACTTGTCCGCCTGGATGACGTACTCGGTCTCCTCGATCAGCGCCTTGTGCTCTGCCTCGGGGTCCACCTTGGCACGCGCGGCGGGCACGTACCCCTGAACAAAGAGCCCGAATTCCACGGAGGTTCACCGTCCTCAAGTTTTCCTGACGACTTATCTGACGATCCGTCAGATTGCGATGGGACCGACTGTTCCACCGCCGCGGCAACGCGTCAATAGCTGACGTCGCGTCAGCTGGACGCTCCGGGACGTACGGGATTCAGAAGGGGCTGACCCCGGCCAGCCACCCCCCGTCCACGACGAACGGCTGTCCGGTGACGTACGAGGAGTCGGGCCCGGTCAGGAACAGCACCAGCGCGGCGATCTCCTCGGGCCGCCCGATCCGGCCCATCGGGAGGAGCTTGCGGTAGTACGCGTCCAGGGCGGCGCTCGACGTCGCCAGGTCGGCGTCCGCGTCCAGCAGCGCCGGGTTGCTCATGGCGGTGTCGACGGCTCCGGGGCAGACAGCGTTGACCCGGATCCCCTTGCCCGCCAGCTCCATGGCGGCGACCCTGGTGAGCCCCAGCACCGCGTGCTTGGTCGCGGCGTACGCGCCGACCAGGGGCATGCCGGTCAGCCCGGTGTACGAGGACGTGTTGACGATCGTCCCGCCGCCCGCGGCCTCGATCTCCGGCGCGACGGCCCGGATCCCGAGGAACGCACCGGTCATGTTGACCCGCACCACCTGTTCGAACTCGGCCAGCGGGGTGTTGACCAGTTCGTTGAAGCGGAGGATGCCGGCGTTGTTGACGAGCCCGTCGATCTTCCCGAAGGCGTCCTTGGCCGCGGTGACGGCAGCGCCCCACTCCTCCTCGCTCCCGACGTCCAGCCGCACGAACCGCGCGACCGACTCCCCCAGCTCCTTGGCCAGCGCCTCTCCTTGCTCGACCAGCACATCGGCGACGACGACCCGCGCACCCTCCTCGACGAAGAGCCGCGCCTCCTGCTCGCCCTGCCCGCGTGCCGCTCCGGTGACGAGGACGACCCGCCCGTCCAGCTTGCCCATGTCCGTTCCCCTTCCGTTCACGTACCGAGGTGAGTTCACGTACCGAGGTGAGGAGCCACGTCCGCACCGAACGCCGCCATCTGATCGGTCAGTTCGTCCACGCTCCGGCTCCGGAAGCGCACCTGGATCTGGTGCACGCCGATCTCCGCGTACTCCCGCAGCGACTCCGCGAGCGCCTCGGGCTTCCCGGTGAGCGTGCGCCGCCCCACGGGCCACCCGGGCTCACCGACGTACAGCGGCTCGGTGATCGCCCCGACGACGATCGGTGCCGCGACGCCCGCCTCCTCGCGCAGGGCGTGCAGCCGCGCGATCTGCGCGGGCAGCTGTTCCCGGGGGTCGCCCTGCGGCAGCCACCCGTCCCCCCGTACGGCGGCCCGGCGCACGGCGGCGGGCGAGGAGCCGCCCACCCAGATCGGCACCCGCTCCTGGGCCGGCCGGGGCAGTTGCCCGAGCCCGCTGAACGAGAACCGCTCCCCCGCGAACTCCGGGTACTCCTCGGGCCCGAGCGCGGCCCGCAGCGCGTCGATCGACTCGTCCAGCACGCCCCCGCGCCCGCCGAAGTCCGCCCCGACCGCCTCGAACTCCTCCCGTACATGCCCGGCCCCGACACCGAGGATCAGCCGCCCGGCGCTGAGGTGGTCGAGGGTGGCGTACTGCTTGGCGGTGATCAGCGGATGACGCAGCCCGACGACGGCGACATGGCTCATCAGCAGGACGCGCTCGGTGACCCCGGCGAGAAAGGAGAGCGTGGCGACGGGGTCGTACCAGACGGTGCTCATGCCCTCCGCGAGCCGTCGCGGGATGGCGACATGGTCGCACCCGGCGATGTAGGCGAAACCGCAGCGATCGGCGGCGCGGGCGACCCGGACGAGATCGGCGGGGGTCGCCGCCGCCTCCCAGGGTTCCGCGTAGATGACGCTCTGCGACTGGACCGGCAGCTGCATCCCGTAGGACAGCGGCCCGCTGGGCGGTATCGGCACGGCGGCCTCCTTCCCCTCCGGCCCGGGGCGGTCCCGCCCCGGGTGACGGCCGCCATCGTCATACCTGACGGACCATCAGACAAGGGGTGGGGGCACATCGGGGCGCTCCGGCGGCGGGCACCGATGAGTTTCGCCGCCGGAAACGGTCATGAGTGGTAGGCAGGACAAATCGACCGACCGGGGCGGGTCCGACCGACCGGGGCGGGTCCGATCCGCACGCGGCAGGAACTACCGACAGAGCCAAGGAGAACAACCGTGACGGCTTCCACCGACGACAGCACCGACACCACCCACACCGGGGGCATCACGGGCCTCGGTGTCCTCATCGGCAGTACCGACTCCGACGCCCTGATCGCCTGGTACCGCGCCGCGCTGGAGCCCCTGGGCGCCCGCTGGGCGGAGCACATGCTGCTGGTCGGCCCCGGGGCGATCATCGGCTTCGACCAGCGGGACGACGTCGCGGACCGGGCCGCCGAACCGGGCCGACAGCTGATCAACCTCACCGTGCGCGACATCCGGGCGGCCGAGAAGCACCTCAACACCCTCGGGGTGACCTGGGTGCGGCCGGTCGAGGACACCGGGGACGGCTGGTTCTTCTCCACGATCGTGGACCCGGTGGGCAACTACCTCCAGATCCTCCAGGGGCCGGGGACGCCCTGATTCCCGGCACACCCACCGCCGACCGACGGCACGCCCCGGCGAGGCGGGCCGGCTCCTCCGCGCTACAGCTCGTCGTCGCCGGCCAGCTCCTCCCAGCGGAGGTCGCCGAGGACGGAGCCGGCCGCGTCACCCGACGGGACCTCAGGGCTGTCCTGGAACCAGGCGACGGTCAGGAGCGAGCGATAGAGCACCGGGTCATGATCCGCGGCGACCGGCGTCGAGTGGAAGGACCCGACACACGCCACGGCGGGCAGCACCTCGACGGGCCCGAAGGCGCCGGCCTCCACCTCCGGATACTCGATGGAGGGCGGAACAAGGTGTACCGGAGCGCGGGGAGACTCCCGTTCGGCCGCCCGCAGCAGGCCGCTGACCCTCATGTCGTTGATCCGCCTGCACGGATAGCCCTCCAGGAAACCCGCGTAGGTCGAGGACATCCGCAGTCCGGAAAGCTCCAGGGAGCGACCGGAGGCGAGAACAATGAGGCTCAGCGACATGCCAACACCCTAAGTGCGGGGTTACGTTCGTGGCCTGGCCCGGGTCGCCGGGCAGCCGAACAGGGGGAGCACGAAGAACATGCCATCGACGACGTTCCGCATCGGCGGAGACCTGGCGGTGGGGCGGCTGGGGTTCGGTGCGATGCACCTGCCCACCGAACGCCCCGAGGACCGGCCATCAGCTATCGCCGTGGCCCGCCGGGCGGTGGAGCTGGGCATCACGCTGATCGACACGGCCCACCTGTACGGGCAGGGGGCCAACGAGGAGGTCCTGGCCGAGGCGCTCCACCCGTACCCGAAGGACCTCCTGATCACCACGAAGGTCGGGGTCGTCCGCTCCCCGGAGACGGAGGACTGGGCCCTGAACGGCCGCCCCGAATCCCTGCGCGCGGAGGTGGACCGGGCCCTGCACCGCCTTCGCGTCGACCGCCTCGAACTGCTCCAGCTCCACCGCATCGACCCGAAGACCCCGCTCGCCGACCAGCTCGGCACCCTGCGGGACCTGCGCGACGCGGGCAAGGTGGGCCGCATCGGCCTGTCCGAGGTGTCGGCAGCCGAACTGGCCGAGGCCCGGGAGATCGTCGACATCGCGAGCGTCCAGAACCGCTACAACCTCACCGACCGCGAACACGAACCGGTCCTCGCGGCGTGCGAGGCGGCGGGCATCGCGTTTCTGCCGTGGCGCACGGTCGCCTGGGGCAAGGCGGGCGACCGCGCGGAGGTGGCGGCGGTCGCCGCCGAACTGGACGCCACGCCCACCCAGGTCTGCCTGGCCTGGCTGCTGGACCACTCCCCGGTGATGCTCCCGATCCCGGGCACGTCGAGCGTCGCCCACCTGGAGGAGAACACGGCGGCGGCGGACATCGAGCTCACGCCGGAGCTGCGGGCGCGGCTGGACGGGATCGCGGGGACCGCGTAGCCGCAGCGCCCGGCCGATCCACTCCTCACACGCCCCGGACGACCCCGTCCGGATCTGCGGCTGCCTCCTCGGCGAACTCCGCGAAGTCCACGTTCGCGAGCTGGAGGTTCCCGTGGACCATGTGGACGGCGACC
Source organism: Streptomyces sp. NPDC058576 (assembly GCF_042718715.1). Classification (NCBI taxonomy): domain Bacteria; kingdom Bacillati; phylum Actinomycetota; class Actinomycetes; order Kitasatosporales; family Streptomycetaceae; genus Streptomyces; species Streptomyces sp. NPDC058576. Next base: position 45,192 of record NZ_JBHXPF010000017.1, read on the forward strand.
GGCACGACACGCACCTCGCGCGGCGGTGGCGCGAACCGTGCCGCCCGTGCAGACCGCGGACCTCGACGTCGCCCTGGTCACGGCCGCGCGGGCGAGGGTCGTCCGTAAGATCGTCAAGCTGTCCGCCGTCGGCAGCGGTGAGCAGCTCGACGGGGCGACCGTCGCCCGCCGAGCTTCGCCTCGAACGTCTTGTGGCACCGGGAGCTGATCCGGGTCGGACAGCCGGTACCGGACCTGACCGGCGACTCCCGGCAGGCAGTCGTCGACCCGGGGACGTGGCTGCGGTCGCCGTCGCCGCCCTGACCGGCGATGCGCACGAGGGGCAACGGTACGACCGGACCGGAGCCGCTGACCTTCGCGGACCGGGCGGCGGAGCTACGGCGCTGCCGTGACCCACCGCCGGTCCCGCGGCCCTCGTGGTTCCCGGGCCCCCCGCCCTCAAGCGCGGTCGCAGTACCCCTGCCGGAACGCGGCCCAGAAGTCCTCGTCGATCCCCGTGTCGGTGAGCGAACTCCAGTTTGTGTGCGCGACGAGCTGCTCGCGCCCGTCGCGGCTGTTGAGGGCGAACGTGAGATACCCGGGGGCGGTGCCGCCATGGCCGTACGCCGGACCGCAGTCGGTGGCGTAGACGTACACACCCAGGCCGTAGCCGACTGCGGGCGGGGCGCTGCCGGTCGTGGGGACGGTGTCGGTGAGCATCGAGTGCAGGAGACCGGGCGGCAGCAGACGCCCCTGCAGGAGCGCCCGATAGAAGCGCGCGACGTCGGCAGCCGTGGTGACCAGAGCGCCCGAAGCCCCGGCCTCGGACGGGCTGAACCCGGTGATGTCGAACCGGGTCGCGTCCGGCGCGTCCGGTAGCAAGAACGAGACGTCCGTGTAGCCGCGCGCGTGAGGTCCGTCGATCGTGGTCTTCGCCAGCGGATACGACGTGTCACGCAGCCCGAGGGGGACCAGGACCCGGCGTTCGAGGTTGGTCCGCAGGTCGCGGTCGGTGACCCGTTCGACGATCAGGTCGAGCAGCAGGTAGTTGGTGTTGGAGTACCTGAACCGGGTGCCGGGTGCCGGGAAGTACCGGGGCCCGTCGAGGCCGATGCCGATCAACTGGTCGCGGGGCCAGTACTGGTCGAGGCTGCGGAAGTGGGGCAGCAGACCGTCGAGGTAGTCGTAGAGCCCGCTCGTGTGGTTGAGCAGCTGGCGGACGGTGATGGGCTCGCCGGACAGGGCGTTGTCGGCGCGTACCTGGTCCGGCAGCAGGCTGTTCACGGTGTCGTCGAGCCGTAGCCGGCGCTCGGCGACGAGTTGCAGCACGACCGTCGCGGTGAAGGTCTTGGTGAGGCTCCCGGCACGGAACTTCAGGTCCGGCGTCATCGGCGTACCGGTGGAACGGTCGGCGACACCGGCCGACCCGGATCGGACCTGCGTGCCCTCGCGGGCGAGGAGGAAGGCACCGGGGTTGGGGTTCGGGGCGGCCACCACCCCTTCGGACAGAGTTCGCAGGGCCGGGTCGGGCCGGCTTCCGGCCGTACCCCGGCCACCGGGCCCACGGTCGGCGTGCCCCCGGTCGGCGATCTCCTGATCCGCTGCGGCCGTGCCGGGCGACAGCAGAGCAAGGGCAAGCACCAGACCTAAAAGGCGGGTTGAGCGTCCACGTGCCATCGAAGGCTCCTTTCCAATAACAGTATGGGCATACGGTTATAGCACGCGATACCGTCCTCGCATGCCGAGAGTCGCCGACCACGACGCCCGCCACGCGCAGATCAGTGACGCCGTCCAACGCCTGATCGTGCGGGACGGCCTGGCTGCCGTGACCGTCGCGCGGACCGCCGCCGAAGCGGGCGTGTCCGTGGGCCTGGTGCAGCACTACTTCACGGCGAAGGACGACATGCTGCTGACGACGTTCACGCACGTCAACCGGCGGTTCACCGCACGTGTCGACGCGGCGGTGAACCGGGGCGAGACCGAGGGCCGCACCATCGCCGCCATGCTGCGGCAGGCGCTGGCCGAACTGGTTCCGCTCGACGACGCCCGCCGCGCCGAGTTCCTGGTCCGGCTCGCCTTCGCGGACCGGGCCGCACACAGTGCGCGCCTCGCCGCCGTCCAGCGGGAGACCCTCGCGGGGGTCCGCGCCCGCGTCACGCGAGCCATCGACAACGGCACGGAGTGCGGCGAAGTCGACAAGGGCGTCAACGCCGGTCAACAGGCCCTGCATATCGTTGCGTTCGCCGAGGGACTCGCCCTGCACACGCACATCGACCCGGACGGCACCCCGGAGGTGGCCGTTCTCGCCGCGCTGGACGATCAGCTCGGCCGCGTGTTCACCGGAACGTGCCGTCACCGCCGAGCGCAGGGCCGCGCGAGCCTTTGACTCCGCGCCTTCGACAGAGGCTGCGCCCGAGTCGTTGACAGGGGCTTCGCCCCACGGGATTCTGCGAGAGCGCTCTTCTATCGATGTAAATCGCCATCGTCGTCACCGTCTCATCGCGTCACCGTCTCATCGCCGTCGCCGTCGCCGTCATCGAATCCCTCACCCGGGAGCGAGCCCATGAGCAACGCAATGAGCAAGCCCAAGAGACTCTTCCGCCGCTCGTCCGGCCTCGGCGCGCTCGCGCTGGTCGGCGCTCTCGCCGCGACGCTCTTCCTGTCGCCTCCCGGAACCGCCCAGGGCGCGCCGCCCGGCCGTGAGGCCGCGCCGCAGGGACAGACCAGCCTGCGGGCGGCCGACCCGAGCGTGTTGCGGGTGGGCAGTACGTACGTCGGCGTCCAGTCGACCGGCGGCGGCATCGTCGTACGGCAGGCGTCGTCCACGGACGGGCTGGCCACGGCGCCCGCCCGGCAGGTCTGGACGGACAGCCGGGGCCGCGGGGAGGTCTGGGCCCCCGAGATCGTGATGGACGGCGGGCGGTACTACATCTACTTCACGGCCGGTGTCGGGGCCGCCCACCGCATGTTCGTCATCAGCTCGGCCTCGCCGGACAGCGGGTACGGTGCCGAGACCCAACTCGCCCTGCCTGACAACAAATGGGCCATCGACGGCACCCTGTTCACCTTCGAGGGGCAGCGCTGGTTCGTCTGGTCCGGGTGGGCGGGCGACACCAATGTCGAGCAGAACCTCTACATCGCCCGGATGAGCAGCCCGACCCAGCCCACCGGCTCGCGGTACGTCATCTCGCAGCCGCGCGAGAGCTGGGAGCGGGTGGTCGGCAACCCGTTCATCAACGAGAGCCCCGAGGCGATCAAGGACCCCAACGGGCAACTGCACATCGCGTACTCCGCGAACGGCAGTTGGAGCGAGCAGTACTGTCTGGCGGACCTGCGGCTGCGCAAGGGCGGCGACCCCACCTACGTATGGGACTGGTACAAGTCGAACGGCTGCCTGTTCGGCTCCAACCGCGCGACCATGATGGCGGGTTGGGATCCAACGCTGTACGTGAACGGGCCCGGCCACCACACCTTCGTCCTGCTGCACGGCGACATCAACACCAGCCCGCCGGCCGGCCCCAGGTTCCCGTCGATGTACCACGCGGTCGCGAAGGGCACCCCGTACTCCTGGGCCAACCGCCACTGGTACACCGGTACGTTCGCCTGGTGGGGCGACACCACCTACTCGCGGGCCAACGTGCCCGGCCCCACGTCCGACAAGGGGTGGAGCCTGAAGTTCTTCGAGTGACCCACCCCAGGGGCGGCGCGCGGCGTCACGCCTCCGCGTCGCCCCACTCCTCGACGGCCACCTCGTCGCCCACCGACAGCTTCCCCGGCCGCACCACGGCGAACTTCGCACCGAACACCACCCCGCCCGCCGAGAAGCGCCGGTAGTCCGCGAGCGTCCGCAGCGGCTCCGGCCCGCCCCGGGCCCCGGCCTCCTGGTCGACCAGCGTGACCGCGCAGCGCACGGCGAGCTTGGTGTAGCCCAGCCCGGCCGCGCCGATGGTCGCGCGGCGGATCCGGTCCTCGGCGTGAGGTTCCGCCGCCCAGTCCGCCGCCTGCTCCGCGTGGGTTCCCTCGGGGTGGCTGTCGATGACGATGTTCGGGCGGAAGCGGTCCATGGCCAGGGGCGGGGCGCCACGCTCGGCCAGCCGCGTGTGCAGGTGGGTGAGGGAGGCGCGGGAGAGCACGTGGACGGCGCTGCTGTCGGCGTAACCGGACGTACCGGGGGTCAGGCCGTCGGTCTTCCGGTCGTGCTCCGGCGGTACGCGGACCAGGCGGCTCGGGGTGCCGAGGAAGTCCGTGAGCCAGGCGGCGGTCTCCTCGCCCTGGTCGATGCCCTGGTACGTCGCGCCGAAGAGGTCCACGTCGCGCCGGGCGGCGGAGGTGGTGACGTCCACGTGCAGGTCCCCGGGCACCACGCCGTCACCGCCGTCCGGCTCGGCGGAGGCGAGCGTGATCCGGCTGCCGTCGGCGCTGACGGTGGGCCGGACGAGGGCTAGGCGGGGGTCGCGGCGCTGGGTGCGGTAGACCCCGTCGACGCTGACGACCATGAAGCTTCGGTCGTGCGCGAGACCCGCCGGGGTCAGCTGCGTACTGCTCACGGACGTTCCCGCGCACCCCTTGACGGGATAGGTGATCAGATCGACGACAGTCGCCATCCGGCCGCTCCTTCGTGACGCCCTGCCCGCGGATCTGCTGCCGACGGGCCTTTACGGCCAGGGTGCCAGTCCGCGCGAACGATGATCGACGGGTTTTGCGCCACACCACGGGGGTGTCACTGCGCCATGCCACGCGCCGCCGCGCGCATCGGCGGTGACGGCGGCGGCGTTGACGAGCCCGCCCGGCTGTGGACGGACTCGTTATGGCCCGCGCGGTCCAGAAATGCGTACGATACGGATATGGCCCGGCCCCGTAAGTTCGACGAAGAGCGCGTGATCCTCGCTGTCCGTGACGCGTTCTGGGACAAGGGATACGCGGCGACGTCGCTGGAGGACCTGCTGCGTGTCAGCGGGCTCGGCAAGGGGAGCCTGTACGGCGCGTTCGGAGACAAGCACACCCTGTTCTTGCGGGTACTGCGCGACTACGACAATGCCAACCTGCTGACGCTTCGCGAAAGCCTGGAGTCCGCGGCGCGAGGCATCGACTTGGTGCGGTCATTCGTGCTCGGCCCGGCCGCCGACCCCACCGGGGCCGTCGCGCGCCGGGGGTGCCTGCTGGCCAACAGCAACGCCGAACTCGCCACCACCACTCCGGAGGTGGCGGCCGAGGCCCGCCGGAGCTACGACGCGATCACCGTCATCCTCGCCGAGGCGCTGGAGCGCGCCCGGCGCGAGGGCGACCTCGCCCCTGACGCGGACCCCGCCGACACCGCCCGCACGGTCCTCGTCGCCCAGCTCGGCCTCATCGCCCTCGGGCGCACGGGCATGGACGCCGACGCGCTCACCGCGGCGGCCCGGTCCGTCCTGGCACGGCTGCTGCCCCCCGTCGCGCAGTAGCGGAGCCCACCCGCCTGCCCGGTGCCACCGCGGCACCCGTGCGCCTGAGCACTTCCACGTGCGCCTGAGCACTTCCCCGTGCACCTCAGTGCTGCGCCTCGCCCGGACGCCCGCAGGCCGCGCGCGGGCCCGAGGCGCTCGTACGCGGCCCCGACCAGCGCACCCTGGCCCCGCCCATCCAGTTCTTGACTGCACGGTCCATATCAGAGATGGTTATTTACCTAGCAGTCCATAACCATCCGAGGAGGACAACATGGCCGTCTTGACGGACAAGGTCGCAGCGATCACCGGAGGCAGTACCGGCATCGGCCTCGCCACGGCACGCGCGTTTCGCGACGAAGGCGCCCGGGTGTTCATCACCGGTCGCCGCAAGGACGCACTGGAGGCCGCGGTCGCCGAACTCGGGAACGGCGTCACCGGCATGGTGTGCGACGCTTCGGTGCCCTCGGAGCTCGACGCCTTCTACCGAGCCGTGCGCGAACAGGCAGGCCGGATCGATGTGCTGGTCGCCAACGCCGGCATCGCCACCGTAGCCCCGCTCGGCGAGGTGACGGAGGAGGTGGTCGACTCCATGTTCGCCACCAACGTCAAGGGGACGATCTTCACCTTCCAGCAGGCGCTGCCGCACCTGAACGACGGCGCATCGGTGATCCTGACAGGCTCGACCGCGGGGACGCGGCCCGACGAGGGGCTCGAGGTCTACGCGGCGTCGAAGGCCGCGGTGCGCAGCCTTGCCCGCGGCTGGGCCCTCAGCTCGCGCGCACACGGCTTTCGCGTGAACGTCGTGTCCCCGGGCGGCACACGCACCCCGGGCCTGCTGGAGCTGATCCCGCCCGAGGCGCTCAAGCAGGCCGGAGACGGCGTCCCGCTGGGCCGCCTCGCCGAGCCCAAGGAGATCGCCGCGGTGACGACGTTCCTCGCCTCGGATGCGGCGAGCTACGTCAACGGCGCCGAGTTCTTCGCCGACGGCGGATACGCACAGGTGTGACCGACCCGCTTCAGGGATGGAGCGCTTCTCCTTCCCCCCGACCTGGTCCGTGCGCAACAGGAGTGGTTCGACGTCTACCGGGCGCTCGCCCAGCCGCGCCCGCGCCATGCCACCGAGCTGCGCCGCCGCCTGTTCAGCGGACGGGGCCGGGCCCGGCACGAAACGAGCGGGGCTGCGTACGCCGGCGCGGGGCGCTGAGCAGGCAGGACGGCGCCTCACGGCAGGGCGGGACTCCTCACTGCCAGAGCTCACTCCCCCTCCGGAAGCGGGTGTCACCCATGCCGGTCAGCAGAGCCACGGCCCGCCCGCCTCCGGGGCCCGGAGGCGCCCTCACTTCCGGTACAACGCCTCGATCTCCCCCGCGAAGTCCCGCGCGATCGCCTCCCGTTTCAGCTTCAGCGACGGCGTCAAGTGCCCGCGCTCCTCCGTGAAGTCCACCGGCAGGACCGTGAACTTGCGGATCGACTCCGCGCGGGAGACCAGGCGGTTGGCCTCGTCGACCGCCTTCTGGAGCGACGTGCGCAGGTCCTCGTCGTGGACCAGGTCGCGCATCGGGAGGTCCTGCTTCTTCGTCATCTGGCGCCAGTGATGGAGGCCGTCCGGCTCCAGGGTGATCAGGGCGGTGATGAACGAGCGGTTGTCGCCGACGACCATGCACTGGCTGACCAGGGGGTGCGCGCGCAGCCAGTCCTCCAGCGGGGCGGGGGTGACGTTCTTGCCGCCCGACGTGATGATGATGTCCTTCTTGCGGCCCGTGATCGTCAGGTAGCCGTCCTCGTCCAGCGCGCCCAGGTCGCCCGTCGGGAACCAGTCGTCCGCCAGGAGCGCCGGGGTCACCTCCGCCCGTTCCCCGTCCCAGTAGCCCCGGAACACCTGGCCGCCCCGCAGCAGCACCTCGCCGTCCTCCGCGATGCGCACCGACGTACCGGGCAACGGCCAGCCCACGGTGCCCAGGCGGGGTTTGAGCGGCGGGGTCACCGTGTGGGCGGCCGTGGTCTCCGTGAGTCCGTAGCCCTCGAAGATGCCGATGCCCGCGCCCTCGTAGAACGCGGCGAGCCGGCGGCCCAGCGGGGAGCCGCCGCAGATCACGTACCGGACCTTGCCGCCCAGCGCCGCCCGGATGCGGCGGTAGACCAGCGGGTCGTACAGGGCGCGGGCCGCGCGCAGGCCGAAGCCCGGACCCGGGCCCGTACCGTGTTCGGCGGCCTCCACCGCCTTGCCGTAACGCTGGGCGATCCTCGCCGCGCGGTCGAACGACGACGCCCGGCCCATCTTCTCCGCCGTCGCCCGGCCCGTGTTGTAGACCTTCTCCAGGACGTACGGGATGGCCAGGAGGAACGTCGGGCGGAAGCCCGCCAGGTCGGCGAGGAGGTCCTCGGTCTGGATGGAGGGGGCGTGGCCGAGGCGCACCCTCGCCCGCATGCAGCCGATCGCCACCATCCGGCCGAACACGTGGGAGAGGGGCAGGAAGAGCAGGGTCGAAGCCGGTTCCTTGGAGACCGACTTGAAGACCGGGTGGAGGAGTTCGATCGCGTTGTCGACCTCGGCGAAGAAGTTGCCGTGGGTCAGGACGCAGCCCTTCGGGCGGCCCGTCGTGCCCGAGGTGTAGATGAGGGTCGCCGGGCTGTCCGGTTCCAGGGTGGCCCGGCGGGCCGCGACCGCCGCGTCCGGGATGTCCTTGCCGAGGGACTTGAGGTGGCCGATCGCCCCCGTGTCGAACTGCCACAGGTGTGCCAGGTCGCCGAGCTGCTTGCGCTCCTGGCTGATCAGGCGGCCCTGCTCCGTCGTCTCCACCGCGCACGCCACCGCGCCGGAGTTCTGGAGGATCCAGCGGGCCTGGAACGCGGAGGAGGTCGGATAGATGGGGACCGTCACCAGGCCGGCCGCCCACGCCGCGAAGTCCAGCAGCGTCCACTCGTACGTCGTGCGGGCCATGATCGCGACCCGGTCCCCCGCCCGCAGCCCCTCCGCCATCAGGCCCTTGGCGACCGCCAGCACCTCGGCCGCGAAGTCGGCGGCGGTCACGTCCCGCCAGGCGCCCTCGGCGTCCTTGCGGCTGAGGACCAGGTCCGCCGGAGCCTCCCGGGCGTTGTCGAACGGGATCTCGGCCAGCGAGCCGTGCTCGACCGTCGGTGCGAACCTCGGTACGGAGACCTCCTGGACCCTGCCGTCGGGGCCGCGCTTCTTCGTCGGCTCGATCAGGACGGGCAGCGGACCAGCGGATGCGGATACGGCGGAAGTTGGCGTTGACACGTGCGGCTCCTCGGTCGGGGGTCGGGCGGGTCGGTTCGCCGGGTCGTCCGTCCGGCAGGGGAAAGACAGAGAACAACTGGACTACGGGCGTTCCAGAATCGCCGTCACCCCCTGACCGCCCGCCGCGCAGATCGAGATCAGCCCCCGGCCCGGGCCCTCCCGTTCCGCCAGCAGCTTCGCCAGCGTCGCCACGATCCGGGCGCCCGTCGCGGCGAAGGGGTGGCCGGTGGCCAGGGAGGACCCGGCCACGTTCAGGCGGGTGCGGTCCACCGGGGACAGTCCCTGCTTCTCCCAGGCGGCGAGGGTGGCCAGCACCTGGGAGGCGAACGCCTCGTGGATCTCGAACAGGTCGAAGTCCTCGATGCCGAGCCCGGCCCGCTCCAGCAGGCGCGGCACCGCGTACGCCGGGGCCATGAGGAGGCCGTCGTCGCCGTTCACGTAGTCCACGGCCGCCGTCTCGTACAGGGAGAGGTAGGCGAGCGGCTCCAGACCCCGCTCCCGCGCCCACTCCTCCGTCGCCAGCAGGACCGTCGCCGCCCCGTCCGTCAGCGGGGTCGAATTCCCGGCTGTCATGGTGGGGTTGGGGCCGGAAGTCCCGAACACCGGTTTCAACCCCGCCAGTTTCTCGACCGTCGACCCCGGGCGCAGGTTCTGGTCGCGGTCCAGGCCCCGGTACGGGACCACCAGGTCGTCCAGGAAGCCCCGCTCGAACGCGGCCGCCAGGCGCTGGTGGCTCGTGGCGGCCAGCAGGTCCTGGTCCTCGCGGGTCACCGCCCAGCGGCGCGCGGTGACGGCGGCGTGCTCGCCCATCGACAGGCCGGTGCGAGGTTCGGCGTTGCGCGGGATGTCCGGGACGAGGTGGCGGGGGCGTACGGCGGCGAGGGCCGCCAGGCGGGCTCCCGTCGTCTTCGCGCGGCGGGCGGCGAGCAGGATGCGGCGCAGGTCGTCGTTGACGCCGAGCGGGGCGTCGCTGGTGGTGTCGGAGCCGCCGGCGATCGCCGAGTCGACGGACCCGAGCGCGATGGTGTTCGCGGCGGCGATGACCGCCTGGAGGCCGGTCCCGCAGGCCTGTTGGAGGTCGTACGCCGGGGTGCGAGGGTCGAGAGCGGAGCCGAGCACGGTCTCGCGGGCCAGGTTGAAGTCGCGGCTGTGCTTGAGGACCGCGCCCGCGACGAACGCCCCGACCCGGTCGCCGGCCAGGCCGTACCGCTCGACCAGGCCGTTCAGCGCGGCCGTCAGCAGGTCCTGGTTGGAGGCGGTCGCGTAGGGGCCGTCGGAGCGGGCGAAGGGGGTACGGCTGCCGCCGATCACCGCGACGCGGCGCGGCTGGGGCAGTGGGAGCGGGACGAACGGGCCCTGGCTCGTCATCGTGACCATCTCGTCTCGGTCGGTCCGGGATTGTTCATCTCGACCAGCTCCTGACTCTTCAGTAACCTTACTCAAGAGTAAATCTACGACCGAGCAGGGAGTCAGGACAATGGCCGATCGCTATCTGCACCTCACCGGCACAGCACCCGGCCGCTTCCTCACCCGCCGGCTCGGCCTGCCGCAGCCCACCCCGCTGCGCCGCTGGACCCTGCAGACCCCGCGCCTGGACGGGCCGCTGCTGCACCTCACTGCCGGGGACTCGGCGATCACGGACGAGCTGGCGAAGGCGCTGGCGGCGACCGGGCTCACGGTCGACCCGCAGGCGGCGCGGCCCGCCGGGATCGTGCTGGACGCCACCGGGGTCACCTCCGCCCGGGGCCTCGCCGAGGTGCACGCGGCCCTGCATCCTGTCGTACGGTCGCAGGCTCCCGGTGGCCGGATCGTCGTCATCGGCACGCCCCCGTCCTCCGAGGACCACCATCAGGCCGCTGCCCAGCAGGCGTTGGAGGGTTTCGTCCGGTCGCTGGGGAAGGAGATCGGGCGCGGCTCCACCGCCCAGCTCGTGCGGATTCCGGCCGGGGCCGCGCCGGGGGCCGCCGAGTCCACCCTCCGCTTCCTCCTCTCCCCCCGGTCCGCCTACGTCAGCGGCCAGGTGATCGAGCTGACCACCGCCGCCCCGGACCCCGAGGCCGACCGGGACGCCCCGCTCACCGGCCGCACCGCCCTGGTGACCGGGGCCGCCCGGGGCATCGGCGCGTCCGTCGCCTCGGTGCTCGCCCGCGACGGGGCCCACGTGATCGTGCTGGACGTTCCGCAGGCCCGGGACGACCTGGTCCGCACCGCCGACCGGCTCGGGGCCACCGCGCTGCCGCTGGACATCACCGCACCCGACGCCGCGGCCCGGATCGCCGCCGCCACGCCGGACGGGCTCGACGTCCTCGTCCACAACGCGGGCATCACCCGCGACCGCCGCCTCGCCAACATGCCCGCCGACCGTTGGGCCCAGGTCATCGACGTCAACCTCGACAGCGTCCTGCGCACCACCGACGAGCTCCTGGCCTCGGGCGCCGTGAACCGGGGCGGCCGGATCGTCGGCACCGCCTCCATCGCGGGCATCGCGGGCAACAACGGCCAGACCAACTACGCGGCCAGCAAGGCGGGCGTCATCGGCCTCGTCCGCTCGCTCGGCCCGCGCGCCGCCGCCGAGCACGGCGTCACGGTCAACGCGGTGGCCCCCGGGTTCATCGAGACGAAGATGACCGCCGCCGTGCCGCTGTTCATCCGGGAGGCGGGCCGCCGCATGAACTCCCTTTCCCAGGGCGGACTTCCGGCCGATGTCGCCGAGGCCGTCGCCTGGTTCGCCCAGCCCGGTTCCGCCGCCGTCAACGGCCAGGTGCTGCGCGTCTGCGGCCAGAGCCTGCTGGGGGCGTGAAACCGATGACCTCACTCAGCGCCTCGCTCGTGCGCGGGGCCCTCTCCTCGCCGTTCAAGCGCGCCGGACGACCGGACGCCGCCCTGCCCCCGGGCCGCCTCACCCGCCCGGCCGCGCCTGTCGCGCCCGGCCCGCTCGCGGCGTACGGCAGGATCTGCGGGTTCACGGAGGCAGGCCCACTGCCGCTCACGTACCCGCACGTCCTGGCCTTCCCGCTCACCCTGCGGCTGATGACCGGCCGCGCCTTCCCGCTGCCGGTGCTCGGGCTCGTCCACACCTGGATCGAGATCACCCCGCACCGGGCCGTGCAACCGACCGAGCCGCTCGAACTGACCGCTCAGGCATGGGGGTTGACCCCTCACCGGCGGGGCACCGAGGTCACGATGGCGACCGAGGCGCGGGTGGCCGGGGAGCTGGTGTGGGAGTCCCGCAGCGGGTATCTGTCCCGCCACCGCCACGCGGCCCCGGCAGTCGATCGGGCGACGGCCTCACCGGCTCCCGCACCCGCCGCCCCGGCCGCCGAAGAGCTGCCCGCCCGGGCCGAGTGGCGACTGCCCGGCGATCTGGGGCGGCGGTACGGAGCCGTCTCCGGGGACCGCAACCCGATCCACCTGCACCCGCTGGCCGCCCGGCTGTTCGGCTTCCCCCGGGCCATCGCGCACGGCATGTGGACGGCCGCACGCTGCCTGGCCGAGGCCGGGAACGTTGCTGATATCCGTTCCGTACGGGCCGAGTTCAAGGCCCCTGTCCTGCTGCCCGCCACCGTGACGTACGCCGCCGACACCGCCGGGAGCGCCTTCGCGCTGCGGGGGCCCGAGGGGCGCGTGCACCTGGTGGGGGCGGTGGACCGGAGGCCGTGAGCTACTGCGTTCGGGCCGGGTGACGGTGCGATGGCCGGTGCGGCCGGCGGCCCTCCTGCTGTTCCGGGTTCCCGATCCGTTCGAGTAAAGGAAAGGTCAAGGGGCAGGCGGATGGGACGGATTGGGCGACCCAGGAGGCACGGGATCATGCGAGCACGACGCGTAGCTGGTTGGTCGAACGTCGCGTTGGCGTCAACGGTGGTGATGGCGCTGAGCGCCTGTGGGGGCGAGGGCGGGAAGACGGAGGACGGCCAGGGACAGCCCGCGGCGGCCACTTCGTCGCTGGAGCCCTCGGAGACGTCGTCGGCGACGGCCGGCGAGGAGTCGGAACAGAACGGCTCCGCGGAGCCGCCGGAGGTCACGGCGGTGACGGTGACGGAGACGGCGGAGGGCGACCGGGTCACCTTCGCGTTCGACGGCCCTGCCCCCGACCACCTGGACTCCTACGAGAAGACCCTGTCCGGGGCCGAAGGCAGAACCATCGAGATCAAGGGAAGCAAGTTCCTCCGAGTGGCCTTCGTGGGAGTGAGCCCGGACAGCCGCTTCACGCCCCCGGCCGGTAATGAGCGCATCCTTGAAGTGCGCTACCTGACGAACTTCGAGAGCGAGATGTCCGTCGGCATCGGCATCGTCGCGCCCGACGGCGCCGCGGACCCCGCGTACGACATCACCGCCGAAGGACATCAGGTCTTCGTCGACATCAAGGACTGACCCGCACGGCCGGCGTTCCCTCCTCGGCGCGCTGTCGGCGCACCGGCCTCTCCAGGCCCGGACGGGTGAGGGCACGGTCGTGGACGCGGCTCAGGAGCAGCAGGGCGCAGGTGGCGCCGATCAGGGCGCAGAACATGTCCCACTGGGTGTCCCACACGTCTCCCTGCGTTCCCAGGAACGCGTCCGCGGCCTCGCCGCCGGTGACGGCCGCCAGCCATTCCAGCATCTCGAAGACGGCGCTGAAGGCCAGGCAGGCGCAGACGGTGAGCACGGGGAGCCAGCGGCTGCCGCGGAGCGGGGAGGTACGGACGAGCAGTTCGCGCACCAGGACGGCCGGGACGAAGCCCTGCATGAGGTGGCCGAAGCGGTCGTAGGGGTTGCGGTCCCAGCCGAGCCAGTCGCGTACCCAGTCTCCGACGGGCACCTCCGCGTAGGTGTAGTGGCCGCCCACGATGAGCACCAGGGCATGCGCCGCCAGCAGCCCGCAGAGCAGGCCGCTCAGCGGGAAACGGACCCGGAGCAGGATGATCAGCGGCAGGCCCACCATCACCCACACCGTCTCCAGCAGCCAGGTGGTGGGGTCGGCGGCGCCGAACCTCGACACGACGAGAGCCGCGGTCACCGCGACGGCCAAGGCCGCCGGCAGCCGGCGATGCGGCGACAGTCTCAGGTCCGGCGACGGGGCGGTATACGGGTCGGTGGCGGCCATCGCCTGCTCCTCGTGTTGCGAGTCGGGCCCACAGTCTCGGCCTCGCAGGCAACCGCCTTCTTGAGTACGTGTACTCAACCAGTCTGTGCGGCAGGTGAGTTGTCGCCGCCACGCGGAGAGGTTGCGGTTCCGCCGCAACCGCCCCTATGCCGCCGGAGGCGTCCAGGTCCGGGCGTGCATCAGGTTCCCCAGGCCCGCCCAGGCGAAGTTCATCAGGGTCGCCGCGGCCTCCCGCGCCGAGACGTCCGGGGTGTCGTTGGCCCAGCCCGCCAGCGACTCCGCGGCCCCCACCAGGGCCTGCGCGAGCCCCGCCACGTCCCGGTCCGCGAGGGCCGGGTCGCTGTGGGCCTCGCGGGCGGCCGCTCCGATCAGGCCCGTCACGAACGCGACGATCTCGTCCCGCATGCAGCCGACCTCGCTGACGAACGGCTCCCCGTGCGAGCGCGCCTGACGGTGCAGGACCGACCAGGCGTCCGGATTCTCGGCGGTGTGGACGAAGAACGCCCTGAGCCCCGCCCACAGTTGGCCGTCGGCGGGCAGCCCCGGGTCCACCCCGGCCCGGACCGCCTCCAGCAGGGCGTTCGCCTCGCGGCGGATGCAGGCGGAGAAGAGGTCCTCCTTGGAGTTCAGGTAGAGGTAGACCAACGGCTTGGAGACGCCGGCCAGCTCCGCGATCTCGTCCATCGAGGCGGCCCGGTAGCCGCGCTGCCCGAAGGTCTGCACGGCGGCGTCCATCATCTGCTGCTCGCGCACGGCGCGCGGCATCCGCTTGCTCTTCACTGCACCCACGTCCGGCTTCCTCCCCGCCCCCACTGCCCTGCTCCCCGCCCAGAGTACGGCGGTGGGCGGCCCGGCGTCGCAGGGAGCGATCACCCGGCGGGAGGGACGGCCGGATGCGGTCGGCACCGCAGCGGGGGTCCACCCGTGGTCCGACACCGGCTCCACCCGGCGTCCGATGCGCTCGTCCGCTCGCCCGCCTAGCTTTGCGGACATGACGATCCTCCTTCGCACCAGACCGGCCGGGGTCGCCGCGACCGCGGCGGCGCTCGCCCTGAGCGCTCTGGCCGCCCTGGCCGGAACGGCCGCGCCCGCCTCGGCGTCCGGTCCGGCGACGACGGCGTCACCAGCGTCGGCCGCCGCCCCGGGCGCGGCCCCCGGTGACCTCGCCGAGCCCGCCGCGCTGACGCTCCCCCGCCCCACCGGCCCGTACGCCACCGGCCGCGACACCCTGTTCCTCACCGACCACGGGCGGACCGACCCCTGGGTGCCGGCCGCGGGGGCGCGCCAGTTGCTGGTGTCGCTGCACTACCCGGCCCGGCCGGGCAGCGGCGGCGACCCGGCCCCGTACATGCCGGAGGAGGAGGCCCGGCTGATGCTCGCGCAGCGCGGGCTGGACGACCCGGAGTGGCCCGGTCTGGTCGCCGCCACCCGGACCCACTCCCGTACGGCCGCCCGGCCGGCCCCGGGACGCTTCCCGCTGGTGCTGCTCTCCCCCGGCTTCGGCACACCGCGGGCCACGCTGACCGGGCTCGCGGAGGAACTGGCGAGCCGGGGTTACGTCGTGGCGACCGCGGACCATCCGTACGAGTCGACCGGCACGGAGCTGCCCGACGGCCGGGTCCTCCCGTGTGCCGCGTGCGACGTGGTGCGGGCGCAGCCCGACGAGGCGGCGCGGCGCACGGTGCTGGCGACCGTCTCCACCGGGCGGGCCGCCGACTTCTCGTTCCTGCTGGACCGGCTGACGGGGCCGCGCCCGGCGTGGCGGCACGCCCGGGCGATCGACCCGCACCGGGTGGGCATGGCGGGCCACTCCATCGGGGGCGACGCGGCCGCCTCCACGATGGCCGCCGACCGCCGGGTCGACGCGGGCGTCACCATGGACGGCACGTTCTTCGACCCGGTCCCCGCCCGGGGACTGGACCGGCGGCCGTTTCTGATGCTGGGGACCGACCCCGGGCACGCTCCTGGCGGCGACACGTCCTGGGACGAGGGCTGGGAACGGCTGGACGGCTTCAAGCGGTGGCTGACCGTGCTGGAGGCCGGGCACTTCACGTTCACCGACACCCCGGAGATCGGGGAGCAGCTCGGCATCGAGGACCCGGACGCGCCGCTCTCCGCCGTCCGTTCGACCGCGATCACCCGAAGCTATGTGACTGCCTTCTTCGACCGGAGCCTGCGCGGCCGGCCGGCCCGGCTGCTGGACGGCCCGACCCCGGCCAACCCCGAGGTGCTCTTCCAGCGCCCCTGACCGTACAGGGGTCGGTCAGGGGCCCTTCGGGGGAAACGGACAGCGCCCCCGGTCCACGTCGTCACAGGACGTGGACCGGGGGCGCTGTCGCGTCTACCGGGGCGCTACGCGGTGGCGGGCACCGCGGTCTTGGGCTCCGTGTCGCGGATCTCGTCCCGGTCGGCGTCGTCGCCGAAGGAGTCGATCGGGGAGGGCGAGGCGGAGTTGTACGCGTCGTGGTCGAGGATCTTCTCGCGGGCCGAGACGATCACCGGGACCAGTGCCTGTCCGGCCACGTTGGTGGCGGTGCGCATCATGTCCAGGATCGGGTCGATGGCCATCAGCAGACCGACACCCTCCAGCGGGAGGCCCAGCGTGGACAGGGTGAGGGTCAGCATGACCGTCGCGCCGGTGAGACCGGCGGTGGCCGCCGAGCCGATCACCGAGACGAAGGCGATCAGGAGGTAGTCGCCGATGCCGAGCTGCACGTCGAAGATCTGCGCGATGAAGATCGCCGCCAGCGCCGGGTAGATCGCGGCGCAGCCGTCCATCTTCGTGGTCGCGCCGAACGGGACGGCGAAGGAGGCGTACTCCTTCGGAACGCCGAGGCGCTCGGTGACCCGCTGGGTGACCGGCATGGTGCCGACCGAGGAGCGGGAGACGAAGGCGAGCTGGATCGCGGGCCAGGCGCCCTTGAAGAACTGGAGCGGGCTGACCTTGGCGACGGTGGCCAGGAGCAGCGGGTAGACGCCGAACATCACCAGGGCGCAGCCGATGTAGACGTCGGCGGTGAACGTCGCGTACTTGCCGATGAGGTCCCAGCCGTAGTCGGCGATGGCGTAGCCGATGAGGCCGACGGTGCCGATCGGGGCGAGGCGGATGACCCACCACAGGGCCTTCTGGAGCAGCTCCAGGATCGACTGGCTGAGGGTGAGGATCGGCTTGGCCTTCTCGCCGAGCTTGAGGGCGGCGATGCCGGCGACGGCGGCCATGAACACGATCTGGAGCACGTTCAGCTCGGTGAACGGCGTGATCACGTTGTCCGGGACGATGCCGGTCAGGAAGTCGATCCAGCTGCCCTTGGTCTCGGAGAGCTCGCCGTCCTTCGGCGTGAGGCCGGTGCCGGCGCCCGGGTTCGTGATCAGGCCGATCGCGAGGCCGATGGCGACCGCGATCAGCGAGGTGATCATGAACCAGAGCAGGGTGCGGGTGGCCAGCCGGGCGGCGTTGTTGACCTGGCGCAGGTTGGTGATCGACACGAGGATCGCGAAGAAGACCAGCGGGGCGACGGCGAGCTTCAGCAGCTGGACGAAGAGCGAGCCGATCTCGTCGAGGGTGGTGACGAGCCAGCCGAGGTCCTGGCTGCGGGCCAGCCAGCCGAGCAGCACACCGAGGACCAGACCGACGACGATCTGGGCCCAGAACGGGAACCTGGATATCCGGGGACGGGACCCGGAGCCGGAGCCGGTGGGCTGCTCGGCCTCGGGGGTGGTGGACGCGGGGTTCGCGGACACGGACACACTCCATGGGGGACGCATCGGGACGCACGGAGGCATCCGTGCGGTCGTGCGGTGGAACGGGGACGGGGTCGCGGCGCCCGCGTCAGGGGCGGCGCCGCTGCATGATGCCGTATCAGACGTTGCGGCAACAGACCGCGGACATACAGCGGCAGAGATCGACATGCAGGCGCGCCACGAGCGGGATGCTCGCGGCATGACGGAGGCGCACAGCTGTCTTCATGTCGAGTACGTTAACACTTGAACTTTGAGAAGCTCAAAGCCTTTCTTTGGCTCAGCGGCGGCGCTCCGGGCCGCGCACGTGTCCGGAAAACGCCGAAGACCCCGTTCCGGAGCGGCTGGCTGCGGTACGGGGTCCGGCGGAAGGACGGGGTCGCGCGGTGCGCGTGTGAGGAACCTTACTGAACGGCGTCCTCGCGGGTGCGGTTGGCATCGAGGCGCGCCTTGGTCCGGTCGACGCCGGAGACGATCTGCTCGGACATCTCGTCGCGCTGCTTGCGCAGCAGCACATAGCTGAGCGGGGCGGAGAGGACGAGGCCGAGGAGGATGACCCAGATCATGTTGGAGCCGCCGAGGCCGGAGGGGATCAGCCCGAAGTGGACGGCGACACCGGCGACGAAGAAACAGCCGACGAAGATCAGCAGGCGCAACGCCGTGTAACGGATCATCGCGCTCGGCTTGGCAGCGGACACGGCTGGCCCTCTCTTCCCATGGACGGTCGACACGCTTCTGCCCGTCCAGTGAAGCATGGCCCGAATTCTCTCGGTTCAGGGGGTTGCCGGGCCCGGGGGGGCTTGCCGGTCAGGGCCGGTCAGGCCGTGCCGGGCGTCGCGGACCCGCCCCCGACCGGCGTGGCGCCCCCCAGCGGAAGCAGCATGATGATGTCGTCGCGGTCGTCGCCGGGGGCGACGCGGATGGCGTCCGGGATCCGGCCGACCTCCTTGTAGCCGCAGGCGGCGTAGAAGCGGTCGTTGCCGGTGCCGCCCCGGCAGGTGAGCCGGATCGCCTCGATGCCCTCGATGGAGCGCGCGGCGTCGGCGGCGGCCGCCATGAGGTCGCGGCCGCACCCCTGGCCCTGGAGGCGGGGGTGGACCATGACGGTGTAGAGCCACAGCCAGTGCTTCATCAGCCGGTGGTCGTTGAGGGTGAGGAAGGCGGTGGCGGCGACGGCGCCCTCCTCGTCGCGACCGACCAGCAGCCGGGTGCGGCCCTGCTCGATGGCCACGAGGTGCTTGACCAGGTCGGGCCGGATCTCCTCGGCCGTGACGGGCGGAACGAAGCCGACGGCTCCGCCCGCGTTGCTGACATCGGCCCAGAGGGCGGTGACGCCGTCGCGGAGGGCAGGGGTGAACGAGGGATCCAGCTCAAAGGTAAGGGCCATTGGGGAACAGTAACTATTACAGACGGGGCGGCTCAACCCTGTCCGGAACATGAGAAAGCCCCGGCCGGGAACGGCGGCCGGGGCTTTCGTACGAACCGGGGTTCGGGCGTACGCGTCAGACGCGCATCGGCTGCGGCGACTCGCGCCGGTCCGCCTCCGGGCCCGGGTACTCGCGCAGGATCTCGTACCGGGTGTTCCGCTCGACCGGCCGGAAACCGGCGTCGCGGATCAGGTCCAGCAGATCCTCGCGGCCGAGCTTGTTCGGAGTGCCGAAGTCGTCCGCGTCGTGCGTGATCTTGTACTCGACGACCGAGCCGTCCATGTCGTCCGCACCGTGCTGCAGCGCGAGCTGGGCGGTCTGCACACCGTGCATCACCCAGAACACCTTGACGTGCGGCACGTTGTCGAAGAGCAGCCGGGAGACCGCGAAGGTCTTCAGCGCCTCCGCGCCGGTCGCCATCGTGGTGCGCGCCTGGAGCTTGTTGCGGACCTTGCCGTCCTTCATGTCCACGAAGTCGTGCTGGTAGCGCAGCGGGATGAAGACCTGGAAGCCGCCGGTCTCGTCCTGCATCTCCCGCAGCCGCAGCACGTGGTCGACGCGGTGACGGGGCTCCTCGATGTGCCCGTACAGCATCGTCGCGGGGGTCTTGAGCCCCTTCTCGTGCGCGAGGCGGTGGATGCGCGACCAGTCCTCCCAGTGGGTGCGGTGGTCGACGATGTGCTGGCGGACCTCCCAGTCGAAGATCTCCGCGCCGCCGCCGGTCAGCGATTCGAGACCGGCCTCGATCAGCTCGTCGAGGATCTCGGAGGCCGAGAGGCCGGAGATCGTCTCGAAGTGGTGGATCTCCGTCGCCGTGAACGCCTTCAGCGCCACGTCCGGCAGGGCTTCCTTCAGCGCGCTGAGCGAGCGCGGGTAGTACCGCCACGGAAGCGTCGGGTGGAGTCCGTTGACGATGTGCAGCTCGGTGAGGTTCTCGCCCTCCATCGCCTTCGCGAGGCGGACGGCCTCCTCGATGCGCATCGTGTACGCGTCCTTCTCCCCCGGCTTGCGCTGGAACGAGCAGTACGCGCAGGAGGCGGTGCACACGTTGGTCATGTTGAGGTGACGGTTGACGTTGAAGTGCACCACGTCGCCGTTCTTGCGCATGCGCACCTCGTGCGCCAGCCCGCCCAGCCACGCCAGGTCGTCGGACTCGTAGAGGGCGATCCCGTCCTCGCGGGTCAGCCGCTCGCCGGCCCGGACCTTCTCCTCCAGCTCGCGCTTGAGTCCCGCGTCCACTAGGCCGCCTCCCATATCTCCGTGTATCAGACTCCGACCCACGGTACGCCTAGGACTCCTCGGGGAGTTCCCCGACCCGGTTCTCCCACTTGGTGGAGAGCACGATCGTCGTACGCGTCCGCGAGACGCCCTTCGTACCGCTGAGGCGGCGGATCGTCTTCTCCAGGCCGTCCACGTCGCCGACCCGCACCTTGAGCATGTACGAGTCGTCGCCCGCGATGAACCAGCAGTCCTCGATCTCCGCGAGGTCCTTCAGTCGGCGCGCCACGTCCTCGTGGTCGGCCGCGTCCGAGAGCGAGATCCCGATCAGCGCGGTCACGCCGAGCCCCAGCGACGCGGAGTCGACGGTGGCGCGGTAGCCGGTGATGACACCGGCGGTTTCCAGCCGGTTGATGCGGTCGGTGACGCTGGGCCCGGAGAGCCCCACGAGCCGCCCCAGCTCGGCGTACGAGGCCCTGCCGTTCTCCCTGAGGGCCTGAATGAGCTGCCTGTCCACCGCGTCCATGTGACTGAAACCTTCCATTGTTCAGCAGTACCGCGAGTCTACGTGTAGAATCTAAGGCATGCAGGGCCGACGCCCTGCAAATCTTCTAGAACATCCAAGAAACGCTTTCGAATCTTCAGGAGTGAACTTCACCGTGTACACGATCGAGATGGCCTACGCCCGGATGCGCGAGCTGCAGGACCTGGCCAACCGCTCGCGTGCCCACCAGCCCGCCGCCGCGCACCGCGTCGACAAGACCCGCTCCCCCCGCGCGCACAAGAAGCGCTGACCCGGACCCCTCAGTCCTCCGGGCTGCGGGAGCCGCCACCGAGCTCTCCCTCCCAGCGGCGGTACAAGCGGTGCGGCACGGCTGCCGCGTCCAGCACCCGCCCCGCGACGAAATCCACCAGATCCTGGATGTGCGTCGCACCCGCGTAGAACGCCGGAGAGGCGGGCAGCACGACCGCGCCCGCCTCGTCCAAGGCCACCATCTGCTTCAGCGTCTGGCCGCTCAGCGGGGTCTCGCGCACCGCGACGACGAGCGGGCGGCGCTCCTTCAGCGTCACGCTCGCGGCCCGCTGGAGCAGGTCCTTCGACAGCCCGAGCGCCACTCCGGCCACACAGGCCGTCGAGGCCGGCACGATCAGCATCCCCTTCGCCGGGTACGACCCGGAGGACGGCCCGGCCGCCAGATCACCGGCAGGCCAGTGCCGTACGCGCTCCAGCTCCGCGTCGCCCAACGAGAACGCGTCCGGCTTCCCGTCGGCGCCACGTTGCAGCCAACAGCGCAGGTCCTCGCGCCAGTGCGCGTCCCGGAACGCGATACCGGTCTCGTCCAGCAGCGTGAGGCGCGAGGCCCGGCTCACCACCAGGTCCACGCTCTCACCGGCCGCCAGGAGCCCGCGCAGAACGGCGGCCGCGAACGGGGTACCCGAAGCGCCGGACACCCCGACAATCCAAGGCCGCCGCTGGTGCTGAGTCACTGAAGTCCTGGATTCCACACCTGCGAGCCTATCCGGCACGCCTCCGCGCCCAGCACCCGGAACCGGGCGGACGCCACAGACGTTCTCCGGGTGACGGGCAACCCGGGGGCAGGGGCAGACCATGGGCGACTACTGGACCACCGACCGCACCACGAACGACGGCACCACCGGCAGCGCGCGGGCCCTGACCGCAGGATTCCTGATGGCGGGCTGGGTGGCCCTGCTGTGGGTCCTCGAAGGGATCGACGCCGCCACGGGCAACGCGCTGGACACCTACGGCATCAGCCCCCGCGAGATGGCCGAGCTGCGGGACGTGGTGCCCGCCGCTTTCCTGCACAGCGGCTGGGAGCACGTGGCCTCCAACAGCGTCCCGCTGCTCGTCCTCGGCTTCATCGCGGCCCTCGCCGGGCTGCGCCGGTTCGCCGCCGTCGTCGTCACGATCATCCTGGTCAGCGGCCTCGGCGTCTGGCTGACCGCCCCGGAGAACACCATCACGCTCGGCGCGTCCGGCGTGGTCTTCGGGCTGCTGGGCTATCTGCTGGTCCGCGGCTTCGTGGACCGCCGCCCCTGGGACGTCCTCATAGGCATCGGCGTCGCCGTGGTCTACGGCTCGCTCCTGTGGGGCGTCCTGCCGACCAACACGGGCGTCAGCTGGCAGGGCCACCTCTTCGGCCTCGTCGGCGGGGTGGCGGCGGCCTTCTTCTTCCGCCGCCCGCGCCGCGCCCCGGACAACCTGGTCACGGTCTGAGACGCCCCGCACGTTCGGGGAGTTACGGGGTCAGGCCCCGCACCAGCAGGTCGAGCAGGGCGCAGGCGAACAGCGCGATGCCGATGAAGCCGTTCACCGAGAAGAAGGCCCGGTTCAGCCGCGACAGGTCGTGCGGCCGCACCACCCGGTGCTCGTAGACGAACGCCACCGCGACGATCGCCATCCCGATCCAGTAGAAGACCTCGGCGTCCGTCGCCAGGCCGAACCACACCAGCAGCCCGGTCGTGATCGCGTGGCACACCCGCGCGCCCCACAGTGCGGCCGGAATCCCGAAGCGCGCGGGGAAGGAGAGCACCCCGTGGGCCCGGTCCGCGGCCACGTCCTGGCAAGCGAAGATCAGGTCGAAGCCGCCGATCCAGATCCCCACCGCGAGCCCGAGGATCACCGCGTCCCACGACCAGCTGCCCGTCACCGCGAGCCAGGCGCCGACCGGCCCGATGGCCTGCGCGAGCCCCAGGATGGCGTGCGGGAAGTTCGTGAACCGCTTCCCGTACGGGTAGACCACCATCGGCACCACGGCCAGCGGCGCGAGCACTAGGCAGAGCGGGTTGAGCAGGGCCGCGGCGCCGAGGAAGACCGCGAGCGCCACGATCGCGCCGGTCCACGCCGACTTCACCGACACCGCGCCGGTCACCAGCTCACGGCCCGCGGTGCGCGGGTTCCGGGCGTCGATCTCCCGGTCGATGATCCGGTTGGCGGCCATCGCGAACGTCCGCAGCCCCACCATCGCCAGCGTGACCAGCAGCAGGACACCCCAGTGGATGGTGCCGTCCAGCTGGAACATCGCGGTCAGCGCGGCGATGTAGGCGAAGGGCAGCGCGAAGACCGAGTGCTCGATCATCACGAGCCGCAGGAACGCCTTCACCTTGCTGGTGGAGGGTGCGGGGCCCTGGACGGACGCCGCTTCTGCCGCACTGCTCACAGCCCGTATTCCTTCCACCGGCGGTCGACCTTCGCCGCCGTCTCCGGGTCGGAGACGACCATCTCCGGCCAGCCGCCGTCCCGGGTGTAGCCCTCGGTGGGCAGCTTCTTCGTAGCGTCGATGCCCGCCTTGCCGCCCCAGAACTGCTGGTAGGAAGCGTGGTCGAGGTGGTCGACCGGGCCTTCGGCGACCGTGAGGTCCCGGGCGTAGTCGGTGTTGCCGAGCGCCCGCCAGGCCACCTCGTGCAGATCGTGGACGTCGCAGTCGGAGTCCACGACCACGATCAGCTTGGTCAGCGACATCATGTGCGCGCCCCAGATCGCGCTCATCACCTTCTGCGCGTGCTTCGGGTACTTCTTGTCGATCGAGACGATCGCGCAGTTGTGGAAGCCTCCCGCCTCCGGGAGGTGGTAGTCCACGATGTCCGGCACGATGATCTTCAGCAGCGGCAGGAAGAACCGCTCCGTGGCCCGGCCCAGCGGCCCGTCCTCGGTCGGCGGGCGGCCCACCACGATGGACTGGAGCAGCGGCCGCTTGCGCATCGTGACGCAGTCGATGGTCAGTGCGGGGAACGGTTCCTGCGGGGTGTAGAAGCCGGTGTGGTCGCCGAACGGGCCCTCGGGGAGCATCTCGCCCGGCTCCAGCCAGCCCTCGATGACGACCTCCGCCTGCGCGGGGACCTGGAGCGGCACGGTCTTGCAGTCGACCATCTCGATCCGCTTGCCCTGGATGAACCCGGCGAAGAGGTACTCGTCGATGTCCCCGGGCAGCGGCGCGGTGGAGGCGTACGTCACGGCGGGCGGGCAGCCGAAGGCGATGGCGACGGGCAGCCGCTCACCGCGCCTCGCCGCGACCTGGTAGTGGTTGGCGCTGTCCTTGTGGATCTGCCAGTGCATCCCGATGGTGCGCTTGTCGTGGCGCTGGAGCCGGTAGAGGCCCAGGTTCCGGACGCCGTTCTCGGGGTGCTTGGTGTGGGTGAGGCCGAGGTTGAAGAACGAGCCGCCGTCCTCGGGCCAGGTGAACAGCGCGGGCAGCCGGTCCAGGTCGACGTCGTCGCCGGTGAGGACGATCTCCTGGACGGGCGCGTCGCCGGACTTCACCTTCTTCGGCGGCACGTGCACCATCGAGCCGAGCTTCCCGAAGGCCTCCCGCACCCCGACGAAGCCCTGCGGCAGCTCCGGCTTGAGGAGCCCGCCGATCTTGTCGCTGATGTCGCTGTACGCCTTCAGCCCGAGGGCCTTCAGCAGGCGCCGGTCGGTACCGAAGACATTCATGGCCAGGGGCATCGAGGACCCCTTGACGTTCTCGAACAGCAGGGCGGGACCGCCCGCCTTGTTGACCCGGTCGACGATCTCACCGACCTCCAGGTGAGGGTCGACCTCGACCTTGACGCGCTTGAGATCACCATCGCGCTCAAGAGCCCGGAGCAGGGAGCGAAGATCGTCGTAAGCCATGCGGTCCAGTTTGTCATCCCCGCCCCCGCGGCCCCGCCGGGGCTCCCCCGGCCCGGCCCCCGAACTCCGCGCGCCCGCGCCCGGCAGGTCCCGGCTCCGGGCCCCGGATCCTTCATGCCGAGCCGGTACCCTGGCCGCGATACGGGGCATTCATCCCGCCCGCCGCCACTTTCTGGGGGACGCACCATGAGAGCCCTGATGTTTCTCGTGCCGCTGGCGCTGACGATCTACGCGTTCATCGACTGCCTGAACACCTCCGAAGAGGACACCAAGCACCTGCCGAAGATCGCCTGGGTCTTCATCATCCTGCTGTTCTGGATCGTCGGCCCGGTCGTCTGGCTCGTCGCCGGCAAGAAGCGTCACACCGCGGCCGGGGCCACGGGCCCCTCCTCGTGGCAGCGGAGCAGGCGGCAGCAGTGGGTGGCCCCGGACGACAACCCGGACTTCCTCAAGTCCCTGAAGGACGAGCGGAACGCCGAGCCCCGGGCCGAGGCCGAGGAGGAGCCGGGCCGCCGCGACGGCGGGAAGAACCCCGACGACAAGACCCCGCCCGCTTCCTGACCGGATATTCCGGCCGGCCGGGGTGATCTTTCCGACCGGCGCGGTGGGCACGCGGCAGGGGCGGTGTCGGCCATCCTCGAAGAGGTAACGCGGAAACAGGCACCGCACGCGTGACCCTCCTGAGGAGCCCCCACATGCCCGAAACACCCGCCGACACCGTCACCCGCCTCCGGGCCACTTTCCGCACCGGCCGCACCAGGGACCTCGCCTGGCGCACCGGCCAGTTGGAGCGGCTGCGCGCCCTCCTCACCGAGCACGGCGACGACCTCGCGGACGCGCTCCGCGCCGATCTCGGCAAGGGCCGCAAGGAGGCGTACCGCACCGAGATCGACTTCACGGTGCGGGAGATCGACCACACGCTGGAGCACCTGGCCGACTGGCTGCGCCCCGAGCCCGCCCCCGTACCGCCGCACCTCGCCCCCACGGGCGCGCAGGCCCGTACGGTGCTGGACCCGCTCGGCGTCGTCCTGGTCATCGCGCCCTGGAACTACCCGGTACAACTGCTGCTCGCCCCGGTCGTCGGCGCGCTCGCGGCCGGCAACTGCGTGGTGGCCAAGCCCAGCGAGCTGGCGCCCGCGGCCTCCGCCGCCGTGGCCCGGCTGCTGCCCCGGTATCTGGATCCCGAGGCGGTCGCGGTCGTGGAAGGCGCGGTCGAGGAGACGACGGCCCTGCTGGAGCAGCGCTTCGACCACATCTTCTACACCGGCAACGGCACGGTCGGCCGGATCGTGATGGCCGCCGCCGCGAAGCATCTGACGCCCGTCACCCTGGAGCTGGGCGGCAAGTCCCCGGTCTTCGTCGACCGGGGCACGGACCTGGACGCGGTGGCGGCCCGGCTGGTCGCGGGGAAGTTCCTCAACGCCGGGCAGACCTGCGTGGCCCCCGACTACGTCCTGACCGACCCCACGACCGCGCCGGCCCTGGCGGACGCGCTGGCGGCCGCGGTGGAGAAGCAGTTCGGCGCGGACCCGGCGGACCACCCCGAGTACGGGCGGATCGTGAACGAGCGTCACTTCGACCGTCTGACGGCCCTGCTCGGCTCCGGCCGTACGGTGACGGGCGGGGCCCACGACCGGGCGACGAAGTACATCGCGCCGACCGTGCTGAGCGAGGTCGCTCCCGACGCGCCGGTGATGGGCGAGGAGATCTTCGGGCCGATCCTGCCGCTGGTCACGGTGGCCGGCCTGGACGAGGCGATCGGCTTCATCAACGACCGGGACAAGCCGCTGGCGCTGTACGCGTTCACCGACTCCGGCGCCGTACGGGAGAGGCTGCTGGCCGAGACGTCGTCGGGGGCGGTCGGCATCGGCCTGCCGCTGGCCCATCTCACGGTCTCGGACCTGCCGTTCGGCGGGGTCGGCGAGAGCGGCATGGGCAGCTACCACGGCGCGTACTCCCTGGAGACGTTCAGCCACCGCAAGGCGGTCCTGGACACCCCGTTGGGCTGACCCACGCGAAGGCGCCCCGGACGGAGATCCATCCGTCCGGGGCGCCTTCGTACGTACGCGGTCTCAGACCCCGGCGTAGGAGTGCAGGCCGGAGACGAAGATGTTCACGCCGTAGTAGTTGAACAGCCAGCAGGCGAAGGCGAAGAGCGCCAGGTAGGCGGCCTTGCGGCCCTTCCAGCCGGCGGTGGCGCGGGCGTGCAGGTAGGCGGCGTAGGCGACCCAGGTGATGAAGGACCAGACCTCCTTGGGGTCCCAGCCCCAGTACCGGCCCCAGGCGTCGCCCGCCCAGATCGCGCCCGCGATGATCGTGAACGTCCAGAGCGGGAAGACGGCCGCGTTGACCCGGTAGGAGAACTTGTCCAGCGAGGCGGCCGCGGGCAGCCGCTCCATGACCGAGGACGCGAACTTCCCGGGCGTGCCGCCCGAGGCGAGCTTGTTCTCGTAGCTGTCGCGGAAGAGGTAGAGGACCGTGCCGACCGCGCCGAGGTAGAAGACCGCGCCGCAGAGGATCGCGGTCGATACGTGGATCCACAGCCAGTACGAGTGCAGCGCGGGCACCAGCTGGTCGCTGTCGGTGTAGAGCGTGGTGACCGCGATGCCGAGGTCCAGCAGGACGGTGGTGACCAGCGGGAGACCGATCCAGCGGACGTTCTTCTTCAGTGCGAGCAGCACCAGATAGGCGCCGACCACCACGGTGGAGAAGGTGATGGAGAACTCGTACATGTTGGCCCAGGGGGCCCGCTGCACGGACAGGGCGCGGGTGGTGACCCCGCCCGCCTGGACGAAGAAGGCCACCACGGTCAGCGAGACCGCGATCCGGCCCCACAGGTCGCCCTTGAACGTGCCGCCCGCCGCACCCGGGCCGTCGGGCACGTCCCGCGTACCGGCGGCGTTGCGGGTGATGACCTCGGGCCGCTCCAGCACGGCCGTCCCACCGGCCTGCGCCTTCACCACGGGGGCGGCGGCCGGGGCCCCGGCTCCGGTGCCGGACAGCGCGGCGGCCGTGCGGCCGACCTTGCTGCGGCTGCCGAGGACCCACTCCGCGATGTGCGCGAAGAAGGCCAGGGTGTAGACGGCCATCGACGAATAGATCAGCACATTGCTGGTGTGCGCCAGGCTCTCGTTGGTTGCGGCGGCGAGATTCACTTCTCAGCCCCTTCGGCAGGTGCTTCGGCAGGATGGACGGGCCGGCTCCCGGCCTCGTTCGTGGCATCGGTCGTGCCGGGCCCGTCCGGCGTGTCCGGTGCGTCGGGCGCGTCCGGTTTCACCGCCGCGTCCGGTTTCTCCGGGTCGGCGGCGGGGGCGACGGGCGCCGTGGTGACGAGGGCGGCCGACAGGTCGCCCAGTTCCTCGGGGAGCTTCGCGGACTCGCTGCGGCCCAGGCCCGCCATCTCCACGACCGTGACGCCGTCGGCGCCCCGGACCGCCCGCACCCACACCCGGCGGCGCTGGATGAACAGCGATCCGGCGAGTCCGGCGATGGCGGCGACGGCTCCGCCGAGTGCCCAGCCGTTGCCCGGCTGCTGCGAGATCTGGAAGCTGGCCCACTCCTCGACGCCGTCGAAGGTGATGGACCCGGCGCCGTCGGGCAGATCAAGCTTCTCACCGGGCATCAGCAGCTTCTTGAGCAGCTCGCCGTCGGCGTCCTTGAACTCCTTCATCTTGGACGTGTCGAGCTGGTAGACGTTCTGCGCGAGCCCGGAGTCGACGCCGAGCGACCCCTGGTAGGCGCTGAGCGCCAGCACGGGGAAGTCCAGGGCGGGGAACTGCGAGAACATCTGGCCCTTGCCGTGACCGGCGAAGGTCGGCACGAAGAACGCCTTGAAGCCCAGCTGGGTCTTGACGCCCTTCTTGTCCTTGTAGCCGTCCATCACCTTGATGGCGCCGGACGAGGTGATGTTGTTGTCGATCGGCAGCAGCGGCACGGCGGTCTTCGAGACGACCTTGCCCTTGCTGTCCCGGACGGTGACCACGGGCGCATAGCCGTGGGCGATCAGATAGAC
Source organism: Streptomyces sp. NPDC058576 (assembly GCF_042718715.1). NCBI lineage: Bacteria > Bacillati > Actinomycetota > Actinomycetes > Kitasatosporales > Streptomycetaceae > Streptomyces > Streptomyces sp. NPDC058576. Next base: position 73,961 of record NZ_JBHXPF010000017.1, read on the forward strand.
CTTGGTGCCGTCCACGACGAGCGGTTCGTTGACCTTGATGACGCCCTTGCGCTCCGCGCCCTCGGCGCCCTCGGTGTAGTTCACCCGGGCCTCGAAGGTGCGCGGGGTGCCGCGCTGCGGGCCGCTCTTCTCGTACGTACCCACGAAGTCGTCGAGCACGAAGCTGAACGGGGCCAGCGAGTCGGAGTCGTAGAGCGAGCCCGACTTGAAGTCGTCGTACTGGGTGAGCGTGTTGGAGAAGCCGTCGCCCTCGACGACCAGCTTGCCGCCCTCGGACTTGAAGAGCTGCCCGGAGGCGAAGGCCACCAGCATCACGATCAGGGCGATGTGGAAGACCAGGTTCCCGGCCTCGCGGAGGTAGCCCTTCTCGGCGGCGACCGCGTCGCCCACCTCGTGTCCCCGGAAGCGCCGCTTGCGCAGGATCGCGAGGGCCGCCTCGCGGACCTCCTCGGGCTCGGCCCCGGTGCGCCAGGTGGTGTACGCGGGCAGCCGGGTCAGCCGCTTCGGCGCGCCCGGCGGGCGGCTGCGCAGCTGGCCGACGAACTGGCCGGTGCGCGGCACGATGCAGCCGATGAGCGAGACGAACAGCAGGATGTAGATGGCGGAGAACCACACCGAGCTGTAGACGTCGAAGAGCTGGAGCGCCTCGTAGACCGGGGTGAGCGTGGTGTGCTGGTCCTTGAAGGCCTGCACCTTCATGTCGTCGACGCTGGTCTGCGGGATCAGCGACCCGGGGATCGCCCCGAGGGAGAGCAGGAAGAGCAGGATCAGGGCCACCCGCATCGAGGTGAGCTGACGCCAGAACCAGCGCACCCAGCCGATCACGCTCATCGCGGGCACGCCCGGACCGGTGTCGGGGCGCTCCTCGCGGGGCGCGGTGGAGAGCCGCTCACCGGCCGCGCCGTGGGCGGAGCCCTGCTCGTGCTCGTCCGCGCGCTGCCGCGTCCGCGTGCTGTTCGCCTTGCTCATTGGACTCAGATCCCTACAACGAAGCCGCTGGACCAGCTCTGCATGTGCTGCATGAGCGTGGCCCACGCACCGGTCAGCAGCAGGATGCCGGTCACGATCATCATGCCGCCGCCGATCCGCATCACCCATGCGTAGTGGCGCTTGACCCAGCCGAACGCGCCGAGCGCCTTGCGGAAGGCGACGGCGGCCAGGACGAACGGGACACCGAGACCGAGACAGTACGCGACGGTCAGTATCGCGCCGCGTCCGGCGGTGGCGCTCTGGGTCGAGAGCGCCAGCACGGAGGAGAGCGTGGGGCCGATGCACGGGGTCCAGCCGATCCCGAACAGGGCGCCGAGCAGCGGTGCCCCGGCCAGACCGGTCACCGGCCGCTTGTGGAAGCGGAACTCGCGCTGCGTCACGCCCGGCAGGAGCCCCATGAAGAAGACGCCCATCAGGATCATCAGCACGCCGAGGACCTTGTTGAGCACCTCGGCGTGCATCTGGAGCTCTTGGCCGAAGTAGCCGAAGAGCGCGCCGGTGGAGGCGAACACCACGGTGAAGCCGAGGACGAACAGCGAGGCGCCGGCCACCACCCGGCCCCGGCGGGCGTCGGCCAGGTCGGTGCCGCTGACTCCGGTGACGTAGCTCAGATAGCCGGGGACCAGCGGCAGGACGCAGGGCGAGAAGAAGGAGATGAGACCGGCCAGCAGGGCGAGCGGCAGAGCGGCCAGCAGCGCCCCGGACAGGACGGTGTCGTTGTACGCGGCCAGCGTGACGGTCTCGTGGTGGGCGGCGAGCGGGATCACCGGATCACTTCTCCGCGATGATCGGGTCGATCATCTTGCGCAGCTCGTCCGCGTCGAGCGCCTGGAGCGTGCGGGCCGCGATCTTCCCGTCCCGGTCGATGACCACGGTGGACGGGATGGCCTGCGGGTTCAGGGTGCCCTTGGGGAAGCGGAGGATGAGCTTGCCGATCGGGTCGTAGAAGCTCGGGTACTCCACCCCGTAGTCCTTCTCGAAGTTGATCGCGGCGTCCCGCTGGGCGTCGCGGGTGTTTATCCCGACGAACTGGACGCCCTGGTCCTTTGTCTCCTCCGAGACCTTCGCGAAGTACTTCGCCTCCAGCCGGCAGGGGCCGCACCAGGAGCCCCAGACGTTGAGCACGACGACCTTGCCCCGGTAGTCGGCGAGGTCGAGCGGCTTGCCCTCCAGGCTGTTGCCGTCGAGCTTGGGCGCGGCCACCCGGTCCGCCTTCGTGACGGTCGAGACACCCCCGCTGCCGGTGACGAAGTTGGTGTTGCCGCCGCCCCCGGCCTTGTTGCCGTCGCCGCACGCGGACAGCGTCAGGGCACCGGCCACGGCGGTGGCGGCGAGCAGGGTGAAGCGGCGTCGGGACGCGCGGCCAAAGCTCATGTGAAAAGTTTCGCATGGCAGTTTCCGGGGATCTGCGCGCCCCCCTCGGTGCCCGTAAAGCCCCTTGTCAAGCCTGTTTAAAGAAGGAGTTCCAGCCGCCGGCGGGCGCCTGCCCGACGTCCAGCGTCCGGAGCTTGGCGAGCACGGCGGGATCCTGGGCGTCGAGCCAGTCGACGTACTGCCGGAACGAGACGAGACGTACGTCGTCCTTGTCCGCGACCTTCTTGATCACTTCTTCGACGGCGTCCATGTAAATGCCGCCGTTCCACTCCTCGAAGTGGTTGCCGATGTAGAAGGGGGCGCGATTCGACTCGTAGGCGCGCTGGAATCCGGCGAGATAGGCGTCGGTCGCCTGCTGCCGCCAGCCCGGATACCGCGAGGGCATGCCCTTGGTCGAATTCTGCGACTGGTTGGCGAGGATGTTGTAGTCCATCGAGAGCACCTCGAAGGAGTGCCCGGGGAACGGCATCGCCTGCAGCGGCAGGTCCCAGACGCCGCCGCGCTTCACGGGCCAGGTCTGGCGGCCGCCGGGCGAGCTGGCGTCGTAGCGCCAGCCCAGTTTGCTCGCGGTCGGCAGGAGATTGTCCTGGCCGAGCAGGCAGGGGGTGCGTCCGCCGACCAGTTCCTTGCGATAGTCGAACGGCAGCGGGTCCTCGTTCTCCCAGCCGGTGTTCGTCCGCCATTCCGTGACGAACGACACAGCCTGATTGATCTCGCTGTGCCATTGGGCAGGCGTCCAGCGCTCGACGGATCCGGAGCCCCCGCAGAAATGCCCGTTGAAGTGGGTGCCGATCTCATGGCCGTCCAGCCACGCCTGACGGACGTACTTCAGTGTGTCCTTGACGTGATCGTCGGTGAGATAGCCGATGTCGGAGGCGCCGCGGGGATTGTTCGGCGGACGGTAGAGGGATTTCTTCGACTCGGGCAGCAGGTAGATCCCGGAGAGGAAGAACGTCATCGCCGCGTCGTGTTCCTTGGCGAGTTCGAGAAAGCGCGGGAAGAGCCCGTTGCCGACCTCGCCCGCACCGTCCCAGGAAAAGATCACGAACTGCGGCGGCTTCTGGCCGGGTTCGAGCGGGACGGGCGCCTGCGGCTGGTGGGGCTGCTTGCCGGTGTCGGCTGTCGAGCCGTCACCGATCAGCCGGACCTTGTTCTTCGGCGAACCGTTTCCGCTGCCGTTGCCGCCGGTCCCGGAGTCGCCGCTGCCTGCCTGGCCGGACCCTCCGTCACCGGAGGAGCCCGAGGCGCCACATCCGGCGAGTCCGATCGCGGCCGCGGCGCCGAGCCCTGCTCCGAGCAGTCCCCTTCGGTTGATGTCGCGCATGCCGTCCCCATCTGCGGTCGTTTTATCTCAAGCCCATACAAACTGCTGAAGGGTTAGATGGGGTGCGTAACACGTCGGTTCCGAGCATTTGGGGACTTTCTTTACGCTTTACCTTGCGGCAGCCCCGTCGATCTTGGTGCGACGCCCGTACGGCGCTCGCACATATCTCCGGACACCCCTGAGGGGGACGCTCGGGTGGCCATCCGCAGTTCTGCCGCCGGCCGACGGATCGGCTTCCCCGGCACGTCGAACTCACGCGCGGGCGCGAGCGGGCGGGCGCGGGCGTGCCCCGGGTGCGCAGGGCCGGGTCGAGGGCTCACCGTGTTCGGCCGAAGCGCCCGGGAAAAGGGGACGGGACCGCCCGCCGCGGTGAGCGGCAGCCGGTCCCGTAGGTCCCGATCCGTGGCGTCGGACTACGCGCCGAAGGCCTTCGACTGCCCCTTCGCGGCCTTCCCCTTCACCGGCTTGGCCCCGGCCAGCAGGTGGACGGGCACCAGGTCCCGGGCCGGCTCCGAGTAGCCGACCGAGACGATCTTGTCGCCCCGGTAGGTGAAGGTGGTCAGCGAGGCCAGGGTGCACTGCCGCTTGCGCGGGTCGTGCCAGAGCCGGCGGCGCTCCACGAAGGAACGCAGGATCCAGATCGGCAGCTGATGGCTGACGCAGACCGCCTCGTGCCCGCGCGCCGCGTCCCGCGCGGTGTCGATCGCGCCCATCATCCGGACGACCTGCTCGATGTACGGCTCGCCCCAGGACGGCTTGAACGGGTTGGTGAGGTGCTTCCAGTTGTCCGGCTTGCGCAGCGCGCCGTCGCCGACGCCGAAGGTCTTGCCCTCGAAGATGTTGGCGGCCTCGATCAGCCGGACGTCGGTGGCCAGGTCCAGGCCGCGCGCCTGGGCGATGGGGTCGGCGGTCTCCTGGGCGCGCTCCAGCGGGGAGGCGACGACATGGGTGATGTCGCGCTTCTCCAGGTGCTCGGCGACCCGGTCGGCCATCTTCCGGCCCAGGTCGGAGAGGTGGTAGCCGGGGCGGCGGCCGTAGAGCACGCCGTCCGGGTTGTGCACCTCGCCGTGCCGGACCACGTGCACCACGGTCAACTGCTCGTCGCGGTTCACGCTCTCGCCCCTCGCGGTCCCGCCGGCTCCGTCCTTCTCGCTCATGCGGTGGCCTCCGATGCGGCACGGGCGGCCGCGGGCAGCGCGGCGGCGATGCGCTCGACCGCCCGCTCGTCGTGGGCCGTGGAGACGAACCAGGACTCGAACGCGGAGGGCGGCAGGTAGACGCCCTGCTCCAGCATGGAGTGGAAGAACGCGGTGAAGCGGAAGACGTCCTGCTTCTTGGCGTCCTCGTAGTTCTTCACCGGCCGGCCGGTGAAGAAGACGGAGAACATGTTGCTCGCGGCCGACACCGTGTGCGCGACGCCCTCCTTGGTGAGCGCGTCGCCCACCAGGGAGCGCAGCTCGGCGGAGACCGCGTCGATCTTCGTGTACGCCGCGTCGTCCAGCAGCCGCAGCTGGGCGAGCCCGGCGGCGGTGGCGACCGGGTTCCCCGAGAGGGTGCCCGCCTGGTAGACCGGGCCGGCCGGGGCCAGGTGCGCCATCACGTCGCGGCGACCGCCGAAGGCCGCGGCGGGGAAGCCGCCGCCCATCACCTTGCCGAAGGTCATCAGGTCGGGGCGGACGCCGTCGACGCCGTACCAGCCGGCCTTCGACGTACGGAAGCCCGTCATGACCTCGTCGGAGATGTACAGCGCGCCGTTGGCCGCGCACAGCTCCTTGAGCCCGGCGTTGAAGCCGTCCGCCGGCGGGACGACGCCCATGTTGCCGGGCGAGGCCTCGGTGATCACACAGGCGATCTCGCCCGGGTGCGCGGCGAACGCGGCGCGCACCGCGTCCAGGTCGTTGTACGGCAGGACGACGGTGTCCCCGGCCGTGGCGCCCGTGACCCCCGGGGTGTCGGGCAGCCCGAAGGTGGCCACGCCCGAGCCGGCGGCGGCGAGCAGCGCGTCCACGTGCCCGTGGTAGCAGCCGGCGAACTTCACGACCTTGGCCCGGCCCGTGAAGCCGCGGGCCAGCCGGATCGCGGACATGGTCGCCTCGGTGCCGGAGGAGACCAGGCGCACCTGCTCGACGGGTTCGATCCGCGCCACGATCTCCTCGGCGAGCGCGACCTCGCCCTCACCCGGCGTACCGAAGGAGGTGCCCCGGGAGACCGCCTCCTGGACGGCGGCGATGACCTCGGGGTGAGAGTGGCCGAGAATCATCGGCCCCCACGAACAGACGAGGTCGACATACTCGCGGCCGTCGGCGTCGGTGAGGTACGGACCGGTGCCGGACACCATGAACCGGGGCGTACCGCCCACGGCCCGGAAGGCACGCACGGGAGAGTTCACGCCGCCGGGCGTCACGACGGACGCCCGGTCGAACAGCGACTGCGAAACTGGGGCTTCGTATGAATACGCCACTTTGGTCCTGATCTGCGATTCGGGTGTCGGGAGGCCGGGCCGGGAAATCCCTAACAATCTCGGCCACCGGTGAGCAGGGAGCGCACTCCCCTCGTATCACGAAAGAGCGTCAGCGCTCTCGCGTCTGCGAAACTGGGGCGTCATAGGGAAAGCTCACACATGCCATGGTGTCAGAGGCACGGACGGTCTTTGCGGACAGGTGTTTCACCGCACGCCCGCGGGGGAGGTCACTGACACGATGATCGGGTTGCGCGGCGGGGGCTGTGTCTCCTAAGAAGTAGTCGGGTGGATGAGATATGCATCGCGGTGGCGGAGTGGGCGAAGGGACCGACGACCTGGGGCCCGAGCCTGCCCGGCGAGGGCGGCACCGGCGCAGGGCCGAACGCGCACAGAGCAGGGGCGCGGAGAGCACGCCGCCCCCCGGGACCAGGAGCGGGGGCGGGATGGGGGTGACGTACAAATACTTCGGCGCGCCGGACGGGGCCACCGCCGCACGGGTGCCCATCTCGATGCGCCCGGAGGAGCTCGGCGGTGACGAGCTGGGCATGGGCGGCATGTTCACCAAGATCAAGCCGGAGACCGTCGCCGCCATGGTCCTGACCGGAATCCAGGGCATACCCCTGCACAAGGTCCCCCCGCTGGAACTGGTCGTCCTGCACCCCGACTACGCCGTGGTCAAACTCCCGATGACCGTCGTCGACCCGCTGCGCGGCGTCGGCGAGGAGTCGGTCGGCGCGGCGGCCTTCATCTGGTCCACGGTCCCCGACCGCGGCGGCCCGCGCGACGCCTTCAACGTCTACCAGCTGCTCCACGAGTGGCAGGACTTCTCCCACCGCCTGCACGACGCGGGGCACCAGGCGTACTGCCTGGTGTGGCCGTGACCTGGGATTTCTTGGGATTCGGGCGGGGCTTTCGGTCTCCGTCGTCGTCATGTACCGGTAGGGGCCGTCAGGCGGCCAGGGCACATTGAGGGCACATGGGTCTGGGCGGGGGCACTGATGTGCCCTGAGCCTTCGGCTCCCTGCCCAAGATCCGCGGGCGTCTCGCCGCCACGCGGGTGGACCAGTTCCGCTCCCGCCGTGACATCCCCGCGCTGCACGAAGTGCGCGCCTCGGTGGAGGCGGCGGCCATCGCTCGGCGTACGTGCACGCGGAGGAGCTCGCGGGACGTGGCGTCCTGGCCCAGGCGCTTGGCCTTGAAGTGCTCCTTGCTGGTGGAGCGCTTGGCGGCCGAGCCGTCGCCGGGCTTCGGCCGGCCGAAGACGCAGCCATCCGGCGACGCCACCGGCTACAGCGTCTCCCTGCCCGGTGACGTCAACGAGCAGAGAAAAACCCATCTGGTACGCCGGCTCCACCCTCTCCGGCGACCTTCTTCGACATCCTCTCCAGCATCCTCGGCACGGCCGTCGAGGACGGGCTGCTGCCGAAGAACCCTGCAAGGGCGTCCCGCGATTCTCCAGGAGATCGCCAGGCCGAGCGGATGGGGTGGCCGGCCGGTCTGGGCCTCAACCGCCTTCACGTCAAGGAAGCCGAGTTCCTGTGGGGTCGCGATGACTCCGACGTCTCAGTGCCGTTCGTGTGCGGTGATCAGCTTGCCGACGTCGGTGGCAATGCCGGCCTCGCAGACCACGATCTGGAGGAACGGCTTGTCGGGCTCTGTGTGTGCATCAGGCTCACTTCACAGAGGCAGTGCGTTCGGGTCGGAGAGGCGTGCATGGCTTTCCCGGATCACGCTGTCGCTGGCGCTCAATGCCGCTGTCAGTTCTGCTTGCAGCTGGTCCGGCATAGTCCCTGCCCCGATGGCGCAGGCGCGTACGAGGGCGCGGCAGTCCTGTTCTTGCCGATCGGTGGCGATCGCGACGAACAGAGGGTGGGCCAGGTTCTCGCGGGCCGCGTAGCCGTCTTCGGCGTCCGTTGTCCTCCGGTGAAGATCCTCGACGATGCGGTGTGCGGCGGGCGCCTCGGCGGAGCCGATCGCGTCGAGGACGGTAAGGCCGAGCCGGATATCGAAGACGGTTATCCCAGGTTCGGCCTGCCGCTCAAGCCAGGTGGCTGCCAGGTCCCTCAGGTGGCTGTCGACGGGCTGCCTGGCGTCACGCCGGGACAGGGCGGTCAGACAGGCCGTGACGGCTTGCTCCCACGGATCGCCGGGCATCGTCTCAGTGAGCAGAGCAGCGGCCCCTGCTGTGTCACTCACAACGAGGGCGGCAAGTACAGCAACCTGACGCCCGTCGAGCATCCGTTTCCCGACGCCATGGTGAGCTTCGATGTGTGCCATGGCCTCGGCCCAACGTCCCTCGGTGGTGAGAGTGCGCGTGCCGTCGGCGAGGAGCACGCGCCACAGCCACGCGCGAACCTCGTGGCGGTCTTCGTCGGTCGCAGTGAGGTCCGCGGGCACGGTGACGCCCTCGAACCGAACAGGTGTGCCTACCTCGACGGCCCCATACAGGTCGAGCAGTCGCCGACGGCCCTCATCTGCGCGGCCGGCGCGGATCTGGAGGCGGGCGAGGTTGACGACGGGCTCCAGCCCCCGGATCGCGGTCATGCCGGGCAGGGGGCAGGCGTGGAGGTAGGCGGCGGCATGCTGGTGGCACATCTCGCGTGCGAGGTCGGGAAGGTCGAGATCGGAGGCGATGAGCGCAGCCTGGTTGTAGACGGAGGACGCCACCCCCTGATCGGTCTCCGCCATCGCGGTGTCGGCCAGGTCGACGAGCGCGCGCACGCGCTTCGGCAGGGGAAGGCAGGCGGGCCGGAATCGGGCGACGAGCGGAAAGCGCTGAGCTGTGGAGCCGTGCGGGTCCATGGACTCCCCCAGGTGTGTGTGAAGACGGGTAAGGCCACGGTGGCCGCCGGTTGCGCGCCGGCGGCCACCGCCCACTACGCGTGGGGTGTCAACTCCAGTCGACGACGATGCGGTTCAGCGGGGTGTCAAGCGCGAAGAGGCCAGCTCGCTGCTCGATCGCGGGGGTATCGAGAGGCTGGATCTCGAACGTGGCTTCACGGCCCCGGTACTCCAGGTCCCACGCGCGGATGGCCGCAGCGACCCTTGCGGCCAGTTCATCGCTGCCGGGACCGTGGCCGATGACCCCGAACTCCCACAGCTTGCCGCCCTCGGAGGTCTTCTTCTCCGACAGACGCCGTGCGAGGTAGGTGACGGCGCCTTTGTCGACGGCTGCCGTCGAGGAGGGGTAGGGGTCCTCGGTGAGCAAAGTGCCCTTGGCGGCTTGCGGGAAGAGCATCCGGATCAGGCCGGAGGGAAGGGAGCAGGTGAGGAACAGTTCCATCCACTCCGGCGACTCCATGGCGCGGACCGTCATGCCCGTCCACTCCTCGGTGCGCGGCTCGTGCAGGACGCCGTCGAGGGCCTCGGCGTCGATTGTCTGCCCGGCGGGAGCCTGGAGCCGTACGGTTCCGTCCGTGCTGAGCGGGATGACCCGGCGGTCGTCGTCGGCGATGCCCCGCCTGAGCGGCATGAAGGTGTTCATCTCGCTACCGAGGGACATCCACCGGCCATCGCGCTGCTCATAGGCGATGGACCGGGACACCGTGCCCTTGAGGCGCTGCGGGACGAGAAGCCGGCCCCCGGGAGCAAGCTGCTGCAACCAGGCGTGCGGCACGCCGTGCGCGCCTACGGTGGCGATGATCCGGCCGTACGGCGCACCTTCCGCGTAGCCGAGGGCCCCGTCTCGGGTGACCGCCTCAACGTTGGTGGTTCCGGCGGCGGACAGATGCGCGCGGGCGCCCTCTACGAGGTCGTCGTCGACATCGAGCGTGGTGACGTGCCCGCTCTCACCGACCAGATGGGCGAGCAGACCGGCGTTGTAACCGGTGCCTGCGCCAAGTTCGAGGACGCGCTCGCCTTGCCGGACGTCGAGCTGGTCCAGCATGAGGGCGACCACGCCTGGCTGGGAGGCGCAGGAGATCGAGCTGCCGTCGGTGTCGTACTTGATGTGCACCGGCGCGTTGGCGTATGCGTCTTCGAGCGGCACATCGGGCACGAACACGTGACGGGGCACGGTCCGCAACGCGGTCTCCACGCCGGGAGTGCGGGCGCTTCCCTCAGCGCGGAGCTGGTCCACCAGGGCGTTGCGGAGGCGCTCGGCATCGGACGTCGGGGTGGTGATCGTGTCGGTGTTCACCCCTTTCACGCTATCCGCGTTGGTCGTTGACTCGGTCGGCGACGCGGTGTGGTCACTCGTTCCCATGACTGCCTCTCGTGCAATGTTGGACAGAGCGCTCTGGTCGTCCCTGAGGAGACCGGCGCGGTTGGCGTGGAAGATGATGTGGTGGGCGATGACGGCTCGCAGGCCGCGTGTGAGGGCGCCGCGGCAGGCCAGCGCGGCGAGCGCGGCACCGGCCCGTTCGAAGGCGGTCACCCACTCCTCGTGCGCGTGGAGTGGACCACCCTGGTTGTAGAGGCTGTAGGCGTCAGCGGTCATGAGCTTCCGCATCGCCGGAACCAACTCAGCGGCTCTCTCGGAGCGCGCTGGGTCGGTGGGCGGCCGAAGAGCCGAGACCTTCGCCCATACGTCGCCCTGCTCGAACCAGTCGAGTCCGGCGCCGCGCATCATGGCGCTCGCCAGCAGGACCGCAGTCTCCTTGCGCCCCAGGTGGTCCGGGCTCGGCTGGTAGGTGAGCAGGTGGCGGGAGTCGCTGTGGAACAGTCCGTGGGCCGTGTCCATAGCGTCCGGGCCGCCAAATGCCTCGGACTCGGGCTCGTAGACAGAGGGCAGCCATGACACGACCGCCCCGTCACCCACGAGATCGCTCAGCAGCGACTCAATGATCGGGGAGGGCTCGTCGGCGAGGTACCGCAGCGGCCAGGGCTGCTTGTTCATGAACCACCAGCCGGTGAGCTGCCCCTCGGTCTCGGCTGTGATCAGGGCGGGCCCGAGGCGTTCGTCGATGGCGTGCCGGGCGCTCTCGCGGTCGATGAAGGTGATGTTGTGCTGCTGCCAGCCAGGGGGCATCGAAGTCCTTTGGTCGGTGAATCAGGCAATGAGCAGGCAGGAATCCCAGGCGGACTGGGGTGGTGCGGCGGTATCGGCAGCGAGAAGAGCCAGGGCTGTTCCGGCGGCTCCATCGAGCAGGCCGGGCCCCGATCCGGTGCCGCTGACAAGTGCCGTGGCCGCGCGCTCGAGGTCGTTGTCCACCGGGCAGATCGCGGCCAAAAATCCCGGGATCGCGGCTCGGATTCGACCGACGCTTGAGGGATGGGCGTCTGCGGCCGTGCGGACGGCGATGTGGGTAAGGCCGGCAAAGCCGTGGCACAGGCCGTGGTCCGTCGTGGCGCCTAGCTGGTCCGGGTCGGTGAGGGCGGCGGCGAGCGCGTTCTCCGCCGTGATCTGGCGTTCGATGTCACCGGTAGCGAGCGCGGCAAGTTGCTGAGCGCGGGCGAGGCCGGCGGTGCCGTAACACCATGACGACCGCCGGAGTTTGGACGCGGCGGAGCGACCGGTACGTAGCTCGCTCCGGGTGATCCAGTACGGCCAGGTTGCTCCTCGGCCTGTCTCCTCCTGCCAGCGGTCGAGCCAGGTCAGGATGGTGTGCAGCGCTCTGAGGTGCCCGTTCGTAACGGTGCTCCTCCGGGCGGCGAGGGCCAGAAGCACGAGCACTCCGGCGATGCCGTGGGCCATGCCGGTGTTGGCATGCCCACCGGGGAATTGTTCGTCCGGTCTGCCCGAGGGCCCGGTCGCAGTCCACCAACCCGGAAGGTCCTCGCCAAATTCCCTGATCGGTTCGGTGAGGCGCACGCAGTAGTCGAGGACAGCGCGCACCATAGGACTGTCTGGGTTCCGGCGTAGAAGGTAAGCCCCGTATCCGGTCAGGCCCCGGATGGCGTCGAACTCGGCCAGTTGCGGAAGGCATCCGGCATCGATGCGGCGATGCGCTGCGTCGAGACGGCGTCTGACGTCGATCCCGATCTGTCGGTCCATCGAGTCCAAGGCGCGCTGGTAGGAGCCAGGAAGATGGTCGGCGGCGCAGGCAAGGGCGTGGGCGAAGGCGGGCACGCCGTAGAAGGGGTGGCTGTCGGGTCCACTCGTGAGGGATCCGTGGGACGCAGCAGCGAGCCAGCCGTGCGCATGCTGCCACGGTCCGAGGCCGTTCGCGGCCCGCTCGATGTGGAGAAGCGCGATCCCGGGCGGGCCGTAGGCGAGATGTTGCCGATGTGTCTGGAGGACGGAAGGCACCGTGCCGGGGTCGGCGAGCCTCGCAGCAACGGCATCGACCAGGCCGAGTGTCGGGAGCACGGTCACGCCGGCCTCCTGGTGGTGCGGGCAGTCCACGCCAGAGCAGCAGCGCGAGCCAGGTAGAGGCACACCTCTTCCTCGGGGAAGTTCACCGCGACGTGCCGCACGAAGTGGACGTGCAGAAGGGAGGTCAGGACGTCATCGACGGCGATGCCCTGAGTGTCCGGGCCGGGAAGGTGCAACCGGTACGCGGCGAGTGCCGCATCGCGCTCTGCCCAACCCGACACGATGGCGTCTCCGCCCTGGACCTCGCGCAGGGCGGCCCAGTCGTCGGCTGGGTTCGCGAGCCGTACGGCCTCGCTGAACTGCGGGCGGGGAACGGACGCAGGCGCCGTCGGCGAGACGTGGTCGGCCAGCCAGCGCATCGCGGCCTCGGCGCTGCCGAGGAACGCGGAGACGATGGCGACGGTGTGGGCCGCCACCAGCGTGCGTTGCGCCGGCCTCTGCGGCTCTGTGAGCTGGGCCAGAACGGCGTGCGAGTCTGCCCGAAACACATCCTCGGCCGCCTCCCAGGCGGCACCGGAGCCCCAACGACCCATTTCTCGATAAGAGGTGGGATAGCGCAGGTCTGCCAGCAGGCCGCCGTTGCGCAGGTCGTCGGCCCACGCGCTCACGGTGCGCGCCGTCTGAGCGAAATTTCTGCGGTCAGGGAGAGCGATGCGGACGCGGAGGTGCTGGTCCGGGTCACGGAAGCGGATGAACCACCACCGCGGGTTGCCCAGTCGTTCGATGAGTCCGGGGAGGTGTTGGGAAAGCAGGAGGTCCTGGCGGCGGGGATCTCCGTACAAGGCGGCGAGCAACACCGATGAAGCAGCGGGAGTCTGCACCTGGGCCGACGAGAGGGCACGAGCCTCAGTGGGAACAGGCAGGGGCGGCCAGGACGGCGGCAGGGTCGCTTTGAGCGGCACCACGATCTCGTGGGCTCGCCCGCCGCACCAGCCGTTCGCTTCTGGTTCCGGGGCCTCAGTGAGCACGGCCTGGTGAGCGCGGTCGAGGTGTCGGAACAGGAGCGTCCGGTGGCCGCCTTCGTCGAGGTCGAGGAAGAGACGCCGGTCGTCTTCCACAAGGAGCACGCGGCGAGGCAATCCCCGCTGTGCCCGCCATTCGGAGAGCGCGGTGTCCCACTCAGCACGAGGACGAGCACGGCCGGGTAATTCGGATGCCTCCAGACGCCAGCGCGCCGGGGTCAGCACCGTACGCCCGTACCGCAGGCGCGGCAGGAACGGCATCGCTGCTGCGACGCCCCAGTCAAAGGCGGTGACCTGCGCGCACTGGGCACGGGACAGTTCAGTGAGGAAGCGTGCCAACGGCGGAGTGTGCGTGTGCAGGTTCAGCGCGTTCATGCCGACGGCCTCGACGCGGTGCCCCCGTTCCGGAGCGGCCAGGTACATGCGGCGGCCATCGCACGCCACGGCCAGGTCCTTCGGGGTGAGAACGGTGTCTTTCGGTGCGCAGTGCTCTTGGAGGCTGATCAGGGTAGGCACGACCTGCGGGGCGCGGGTGACATGAGCGCTCTCCGGGAGCAGCGGCGGGAAGGAGAGCTGGGCGGGCACGGTGTCGCTGTCCGCAGCCGGAAGATCGGCCAGCTCCGCGGCCAGGGCCTGACGCTCGGAGGGTGCCAGTACGTCGAGGAACCGGCCTGTCGAAACGCCGGCCCCGCGCGACACGCTCACGACCTCCAGCTGGAATCGTCCGCGCTGCAAGTCCTCCAGACTGGCGGCGTGCACTCGCACCCCTACCTCCAGATGCGGCGGCAGTCGTGGCTCGTCGGGCCCCACGTCCAGGACGTCGATCTGTTCGTCCGTGAGTACGACCTCGTCGCGGCGGTCGAGCGCAGCACCCTGCGCCAGGCGTACGAGGGCGTCATCCCGAGCGGAGACGCGGGGCCGACGCGAACCGTCAGGACTGCCCGGGTAGCCGTCGGGGTAGCCAGTCCCGCTGTCCGCGACGACCTCCGCGAGCGGGACCATCGTGCCGATGCCGTACCGCTCGTAGAAGCGCTGGTGGTAGGCGTTCCACGCGGCTGTCCCGTACGGGCGGGTGCTCACCCGGGTCAGGATGAAGGCGGCGCGCTCGATCTCCCGAGCCACTTCCTCTGGTAGGAGGAGACGCGCATCCAACCGCAGGTCAAGCGCAACAGGGTGTCGACGCAGGCCGGGCACGAGGGCCCGCATCCGCGCTGCGGTGCTGTCCCGGCCGCCGCGCGTGGCGCACTCCTTCAAGCCCATTCGGACCGCGTGCAGCTCGCGTGCCGTCTCCGCTACCGACGCAAGGTTGTCGACGCCGATCGTGTCGAGTTGGTCGAGCAGATACCCGAGGGCGTCGGTCTCGGTACTTGGAGCGTGCAGGCTCGTGATGAGCACTCGCCTCCGGACCAGCTCCGCAAGCAGACGGTGCACCTTCTCCGTATCGGCCTCGGGGAACTCTGCCCGGAGCCTTTCCGCGAGAGCTCCGCAGCGAATCGGCGTCCGGGCCTCGGCGAGGACCGCACGCACCGGCTCTGTCAGAGCCAGGGATGCCTCGACCGCGCGCATCCGGTCGTCATTCGGATCGGGTTGGAACGGCACGATGAGCCGGTCCCCCCGGCTCATCACGGTGTTGTTGACGACGACGGGCAGCTGGTCGAGGAGTTCCGGGCAGGACTCGAGCCGTTCGACCGCAGCGGCGAGCCACTCCGCACCCGCGCGGCCCACGGCCACGTGAGCCTTGCCCCACTCCGCACGTGCCTGCGAGCCGAACGCCACAGTAGTCACTCCGGCGAACAGGCCGAAGGGCGTGGCCCGGTGCTGGGCCCGCAGGAGGTATCGGGACACCGACAGCGCCACGCGCCGTATGTCTCGAAGGGGAGGATTCTCGGTGGTACACACAGCCCGCACCTGCATGGCCAAGGCTGGGCTGGAGTGCGCCACGGCGCCGGCGATGTGCTGGTCCGCCCAGACCGCGCGAAGCCACGTCACGCAGGAAGAGGAGCCGTCGGAAGAGTGGTCATCCGGGTCAGGGCACGGAGGAACCGGCAGAAACGGTCGGGCCACGGCGCGCACGAGAGCGGTGGAACCGGCCCGGAACACTGTGGGTTGAGCAACCACCGATGACCTCCATGGGCGAAGGGATGGGCGGCTGGCGCCGCCGCGCGGGAGCGCGACGGCACCAGACCGAAGGTGACCTGGGGTTTCAATTCAGGCGTCAGGCGACGTTGGTGGTGCAGGCGCCGCAGGTGGAACCGCAGTTGTCGTCGGTCAGGTTGACCAGACCTGCCGGGTCGGCGATCTCCACGAGCGAGACATCCAGGTCGAAGCCGTCTGATGCACCCGGAATCTGCGGTCGTACCTCGGTACGGCTGGGCACCACGGTGCTGCGCGTCATGCTGCACTCCTCTTCATCGTTGGTTGTTGCTGAGCTGGGCTGGAATGCCCACCAGGAGCCGCCAGAAGAGCGATACCGGACGGCCAGCCCTCGGACCAGCTCCTGGCCGCCCGGCACGAGGGGGCGCGGCCCGCACAGAAAGCGCTGGCCGGACCGCCCGCTCACGCCGGGAAGTCGTGTACGAGGGGCTGATCGAGCCGAGGCCGATCAATGCCCCATGAGGTAGGTGAGGGCCTGTGCCTTGAGACGATCAAGGCACAGCTCACATGTGTAGAAGGGGGCGTGCTGCCCGTCCCACTGAACCGGGCCGAGCCAGATCACCCGCACTCCGGTCCGTTCGCAGCCGAGCCAGCAGTCACCGGTGATCCACGATGAATTCATCGAGGAACGGACCTTCCCCCAGCTGGCCGAGACGGCCGATCCGGCAGCCTGGTATCTGGCGGTGTCGGCCCAGACCTGAAACGGCGGGCGGGCAGGGCCCAGAAGAAGCGAGGGCATCGCCTCCGGGCCCTCACTCGTCGCCCTCGGTATGGAGTTCGGCCCAGACCTCTTTGCCACGCAGACGTCCGCCTGCACTCTGAAGGTCACAGCCCCAGCGGTCGGCTACAGCTTCGACGAGGAACAGCCCGCGACCCGATTCGTCCTCCTCGCCCGCGTGGCTCAGCTCCGGCAGACGCGACGGTTCCTCGTCCACGATCCCGACGCGTACCCGTGTCGCAGTTGGCCGCCCGACAACGAGACGGACTTCGGGGCAGGGGGTATGCCTGGCGGCATTCGCGATCAACTCAGTGACGATCAGCTCGGCGCGGTCAGCGAGGACATCGAGGCGCCACATCCCGAGAACCCCCCGGACGAGCCTGCGTCCGGTCTCGGCCGTGGACGGCACGCACGGGAAGACCTCGCTGTACGTGGGGTGGCTGGCGAGGACCGTCTCAACTGCTTTCTTCAGAATCGGCATGGGATGGAGCCTTCGTGTCGTCTCGGCGCTCGCTCCACCCCTTGTGGCTTTCCAGGGGCGGACCGAGCCGTCAACAGCCTCTCGCGGGGAGTGGCCGACACCCAGATAACTCCGTTGCCTGGAAGGCTGGTTAGGGCTTTCCGGTGCTCGTCCGACGGGCTCACCTAGGACGTTTTGACCTGCTCTTTACCTGGTGGGTAGGGAGCGCGCGGGCTACCGTGCCCGCATGGACGCGATCCGCAACACCGTCCTTGAGGCGTGGATGACCGAGCACGGATACAGCTCAAACAGCCTGGCCGACGCCGTGAACAGGGCTGTTGAACAGCTGACGGGACACGTAGGCGGGCTCGACGGGTCATCGGTCCGGGCGTGGAAAGCGGGCCGAGTCACCTGGCCAAAGTCAGCAACACGTACCGCACTTGAGGTCGTCACCGGATTACCCGCCGTCGCCTTAGGGTTCGTGCCACGTGGCCGGCCTTCGCCCACCCCAGCGCCATCGCAGCAGGAGGAGCCCGACATGAAGCGCCGTACCCTCGTCGGCGGCATCGCTGCTGCGGCTGCCGCAGCAGCAACCCCAGGGACCGCGTCACCGCGCCGAATCGGCATGAGCGACGTCAACCGGCTGAACAAGCGCTTCGCCGAGATCATCGCCAGCGACCACCGCCACGGCGGGCAACCTGGCATCGAGGAGCGGGCCGCCGCGCTCGCCGACGAGGCGCTCAACCTCCAGAACGCAGGCAGTGCCACGCAGCGGGTTCGCAGCAGTCTCTACGCCTCCGGAGCCGCATTCCGCTCGTCTGCGATGTGGGCCGCCATCGACGGCCGGCGCTACGACGTCGCGAAGGCGCACATGCGCGAAGCCCAGGCCCTCGCCGAGATGTCGGGGGACCAAGCAATCAAGTTCCGTATCTGGAGTCACGCGGGCACCATGTACCGCCACATGGGTCGCCCCGCCGACGCATGCGCCGCCAACGATGTCGCCCGCAACCTGCACCTCACCCGTCGCGACCCGCTGTTCGCGTCCCTCGGTCTGGCCCGCCAAGGCGCCATCCACGGTACGGCCCAGAACCGGACCGATACACGTCGCGCGTTCGAGCAGGCGCAGGACGCCATGCTGCGCGCCGATCCAGCCGACCACCGGCCGGTCTGGTTGCTCGCCTTCTACGACCAGGCCGAACTGGACTCCTTGGCCCTCTCCGCGTACCTGGCGCTCGGCGACTACCCAACGGCCGAGTACCACGCTCACCGCTGCCTCGCCTCGCTCCGACCTCACATGGTCAGGTCCCGAGCCATCACCACGACACGTCTCGCCCACGCCCTGCTCGCCCAGGGCGCCGCCGAGGCCGCAACAGCCACCGCGATGAAGGTCCCCGCAGACGCCGCCACCCGCCACGCCCGCGTGTCTCGCATGCTCCAAGAGTTCGGGGCCGCGCTCCGCGCGACCGCCCCGCGAAGCGCCACCGTCCAGACCTGGACCGAGCACACCACCACCTGGAGGACGGCCGCATGACCACGGCACCCGCCACCGAGCTGCGCACCTTCACCACCTTGGACACTATCCGCGGCGACCTCCTCGACGTGTACGCCAAGGTACGCGCCCCGTTGCTCCACCTGCCGAACTACGCGGTGACCGCGTTCGGCGAACGCATCGACCGGCACTCCGCCGAACCAGGTTTTACGGCCGTCCTCGCGTACGCGGACGGCCAACCGGTCGGCTACGCGTACAGCAACACCATCGAGCACGGGGACCGCTACTGGCAGCGCACCAGCCCGACGCCGGCGGAGAAGTACACGAAGCGCCCGGCCACGGCTCTCAAGGAGATCGGCGTGCGCCCGGCCTGGCGCAAGACCGGCACGGCCCGCCGCATCCACGACGCCCTCCTCGCCACACGCGACGAGCCGCACGTCACGCTCATGGTCAACCGGGCCGCCGGCGACGGAAAGGTCCACGCGCTCTACAAGTCGTGGGGGTACGAGGACATCGGGCAGAGCCAGCCATCGCCAGCCTCACCTGTGCTTACCGTCATGATCCACACCAACCGTTGACCACCACGGAGGTTGGGAATGGCGGAGTAAGCGGCGGCAGTGGCGGGCGGCATTGTCAGTGCTCCGTGCGACCGTAATCGCACTTGGGTTATGGGACGTCCATGGCCCCATGCACGGCCGTCCCATCCGCTGGCAAAGCGCCGACCACAAAGGGGATGTCAAAGCAATGCGCCTCGGCACGCTACTCATTCGCCGTCTCACGTCGTCGAATAGTGAACGGAGGACGAGGACGGAGACACGGTTGGGGGTTCCCGGTCCACGCAGGACGATCGACGATTCTCCGTCCGGCGGGCCTCCGATCAGCGCAGCTGTCGACGAGTTGGAGGTCCCTCTACCGACCGCAGGGTTCGACGAGCGGGTAGATCTGGTCTTTCGGGCTCCGAAGCGTGGGCGTGATCAGTTGCTCGCCAAGGGGTTGTGCGAGCAACAAGGTTGGGCGATCCGGCCGGCCGATGAGCAGGAAGATCCCGGACGGCCGGAGGACCAAGTTGCATACGTCGTAGAAGTGCGACTCCCCGGCTCGCGCTGGGGTGCTGAAACCGCTGCCCGCCAGCGTCTGCTGGAGGTTGTGGGCAAGCACGTGTCCGTAACCATCGTGGGAGGGTCTCTCGTCCGTGCCCAGGCGTCTGAGCCGTTGGTGACATGGCGCGTCTTTCGAGAGTCCAGCTGGCGGAGCAGGCGGGGTCTCGGCTGGTTGGCCTCGCTGCGTACCCAGTCGGGGCTCGCCGACGAGCAGCGCACCATCGGTGTTGCTCCATCCGTCGAAGAAGCGGAGGTCCGCGAGCTACTCGGGCGACAGCGGCTCGGAGGCTTCGAGTTTGATGAGTCCCGCCACGGCGTGCGCAAGAGCGTGGGGCCCAAGGCCAATGAGACGGATGAGGACGGAAATCCCTGGTGGCACGGCCGTCGAGGGGTAGCACTCCGCCTTGCACTGGCATCCCTGCTCATGTTCTACGGCTGGCTCGCGTACGACCGTTCCTTGGTCGGCCAGCTGGCCATGTTCGCGCCGCTCGCCGTCGCCGCGTGGTTCGTCGGCAACTGGTACACGAGCAACCAGCGCCGCCCCTGGCCCCTGCGCTGGGCGGCCGGGACCTTGGTCCTCGTCGGCAGCGCAATGCCCGGGTACATGTGGCACCAGCAGAACCCTTACGGCGTCGCCGCGCAGATCAGAAGCGTTCTGCTCACGTTCGCCTGTCTGGCTCTGCTGTGGTACGTACCCCGAGGCTGCTGGTTCGCCGTTCGCCAAACCTGGATCAGTAGGCACGCCGTCGGCCTGCTTACCGTGCTCGTCCTGCCCCTGCCGTGGGTTCTGCCGTTCGTCGGCTCGTTCTTGCAGTTCCTGTACGTGGAGGACGCTTTCGGAATTCCCGCTGACTCGGCCTCCACCCCCGTCTATTGGACCGGTGCAGCTGCACTGCTCCCTACTCTCGGCTGCATAGGGCTACTCCTGCCGCCTCTGGCCCTCTACGGGTGGGCTCGCCACTTCCACTGGGCCTGGGAGAAGAGCATTGTGAGCGTCGTGTCCACTGGTGCCGCAGTCGCGCTCGTCGTCACTGGAGGAGTTGCGTTCATGAGCCGGACCTCCGATGCAGCCCACCGCGCCGCCCGTGACGTAGTGAACGCGACTGCACCGGATTCCTACTTCGGCATCCAGGGCGAGCGAATCTGTGTACAGCCGCTCAAAAGCAAGCTTTCCGTGCACAACGGACCACTCCCGACCGATCGTCCACTGCTCGCTTTCAGCACGGATGGCGATGTCCTATACCTGTGGGACCCGGCGCGCTTCCGGGAACATGGCGGACCCGATCCCGTAATGTCGGTGCGCTCGGCGGAAGTCTCGACATACGCAGTGAGCGACGGTCAGAGTCGCTGCCCGGAGCAGCCATGAGGCGCGACAAGCAGAACATCAGCCACACCAGGTGCCGAGCTCGCACCGACCCGTTCCAGGTCAATAGGTCGGTAGAAAGTGAGCACCCAGGGCGCATGAGGCTGGGAACGGCGTTGATCCGTGAGAACTGCCAAGAGGAGTTTTCCCAGGTCAACGCACATTCTCACGGAAAATCCCACGTCAGTGCCCTCCCGAGCCCAATCGCTCCACGAAGGGATCTGGTCTCTCCTGCGACGCGGCTGGCTCTCCAACGTCGGCTTCAGCACCCCCGAACACCTCATCTAGCGCATCCGACGCGACCTACGGCAAATCCAGTACCGCAGCCACCTCATAGACGACTGCCTCGCCGAGACCGGACTGGCCATCTGACCGCCTGACCAACCGCACGACATCACAAGTTCAACCCAGTGGCTGAGCTCGCTGAGCAGCGTCGGCCCGCGCTTTCGTAACGGCTCTTGGCGGCATGGCCTACTCCAGGCCCTGATGACGTCGCTCTGCCTTTTGGTCTTCCCGCCGGGCGTCTGCTTCGTACGACTCTGCAAGCCCTTTCAGCAATTTCCGGGTTCGCGGCCACGCGCGTACGCGTTCGGCCTGTTCCCGGAAGGACCGGGCCAACTCCATCTCTTGCACTCCACCGTCTAGAATCCCTCGACTGGTCACACCTCTTTTGTTGTAGATGCCAATGCTGAGGCCCTGTTCAAGATCGTTGCTATTGACCTCTTCAAGTAGATCTCGGACAGCTTCCGGAACTTGCAGGCCGTCCTGGTTACGCGGGGCGAAAGCAAGGACCTGACCAATCTGCACGTCACCCACCCTGGCGCGATCCCTGGAAGCCAATTCTGCCCGTGCCGTCATGACCCACGCGCGCAGCGCAACCGGGTCGAGGGTCCCGTCGGCCTTAAGCCCTGGACACGTGCGCAACGTGCGAAGGGCTTGATATGAATGGTTCGCAATATTGCGCCTATTTTCTTTCTCTACGGCATCTACCGTATCTTCGTCAGAAACGGTACCGGGGCGAAAGGACCATGTCACCAAATCCGCGAACGCCTCGGGGTCCTCGACCAGCATCTTGTGGAGGACCGGAGCCTTAGCGTCGAATCCGAGCGCAGGCAAGAGTTGCCACTCCAGCCTGAGGATACGTTGGCGCCCCACCTGATCGCAATTCCGTGCCAGCAGCGTGAATAGATCCTGGAAACGTGAACTGAGTCGCCCGATCTCAGGATCGCTCAACCTAGCTGCGATGAGGTCTTCCAGCCCGGTGACGACAATCTCAGCAACCTCTGGAGCACCCCCTTCCTTGTCGTAGAGGAGGATGAGGTCCAGCGCGGCTGCCGGACGTCCTGCACCCAGCAGCGACCGGGCGGCATCAAGCGCTTGTGGGAAATTAGAGCCGAGCCCGAAGTAGGAGAACTCGCGCCAATAATGTCCCGCTACTTCCGGACTGAGTTCCGAGAGCTTAGACCACGCGGCGGCTGGCTCTGGGGCGAGTCGCAGGATCACTGCCTGAACAAGCGGAAGCTCTGTAAGAGAAAGAAGCCTGTCGCGGAGATCATTCCCCCCAGCCCACATACGCCGACGCAGGTACCCAACGGCAACCTCCTTGGCTGGCGAGGCATCCCCCTCAAGCCATGACAGCAGCTCTTGGTCATGGTCATCGGAGTGCTCGGCAAGAGCGATGCCCACCAGGTCGGCGAACTCGGCTACGGAAGCCAGCTCGACAAGAGCCGTCAACCCTCCATTCACAACTATCTCCCCGACTGCGGCGGCCCGCCGGGCAAGGAGTTCCGCGTCGTAGGCAGCGAAGTCCTCACGCCGCCTGATGTCGCCGAGCGTGATCCAACCGGATTGGAACAACCATGCGTATCGCCTCACCGGATTCCGAGGCTCCAGCGCTTGGCATGCGGCTTGGAGAGGGGCCAGCTCGTCCGCAGGAAGCGCCCACGCGGCGTCCGCATACTCTCGGTGTCGGGCGACTTGGTCGCGCAACGCGCGGTGGAGAACCGTCCGCTGATCGTCATCTTCCAGGTCGCCGCCCAGTTCAGTCAGTCCTCGCGCGACCTCAGCGCGGTGTTGGGGAGGAAGAACGTCGATTTTGCCGATCAATTCGGCATAAAGCTCGGGAGCAGCGTCGACCTCGTCCAGGAGTAGGTCGACCACCGCGGTGATCACACTCCATCGATCATGCGGGGTGACGACAATTCCCCTTTTCCAATCACGGAAACGCGGACCAGGATGGCTCACCTGGATAGCGTGACTGTCAGGAATGAGCTGGAGGAGCAACTTGCGGCCGAGTGCTGGCTGCCTCCGCACCAGGCGTCGGATTACTGCTATTCGGTCCTCGGTATGAGCGGTCGTGTTTGGAGCCCATGCGCTGAGAATCCCCACCAGACTCGCGAGGGGACGATTCGAGAGCCGGCCGCCCGGGTCCACGACAGCCAGCGCAGTCAGTACGTCGACTGCGTCATCGAGGTGCTCCGGAGACCACGCCAGGCTCTCCAAGGACCACAAGAAGCTTGTATGAGGAGAGCTGGAACCAAGCCCCGTGTTGTCAGGCTGGTTGTCTGTGAACATGGCGGTGTGAAGCGGCGTGGTGCCGCTGAGGCCCTCGTGCACCGCTTCCATAAACTCCTCCGGAGCGGCCTCAGCCAGCAAAATGAGCACATCGCCCAGGGAACGCCACAGGCTATACGTTTCATCAGCATTGGCCTGTTTCAGCAGATCACGAACTAGCAACCGTGCCCACCGATCGCCCGTGACACCGCCCGGGCCCCGTAGGTCTGCGCCCAGGGTGCCCAGGAGGGCGAGCGACTGGGCGAGCCCGGTGCGAAGGGTGTGTGAGAAGCACCGTCGTATGCCCATCACCCCAGCCTTCCACTTCTCACCAGGGTCTAGATCGAGGGTCGGATCTGTTTCAGTCAGTACCTCTAGAACTACCCTTCGAAAGAATTGAAGATCGTCACTGGTGAGAGACGTACCGAGCAACGCCCAGGCATCCTCGGCGGCGAGCACATGCCAAATTTCTTCCTGATAGCCAAGGAAGGGGATGTCGGCCCCGGCCGCGAGCTCCCGGGCTCGCTCCTGCAACTCGTCGTACTCAAGTCCCGAGCACTGCCCAACCACACGGCGGTCTTCCTGATTGTCTCCGGCCCAGGAGTTCACAAGGAGCAGCCGTCGGCGGACCACATCGAGAGTGGAGACCCGCTCCGGTGTGAGTGGCTCTGGGTGGTGGGCCAGGGCTCGCCGTAGCGCAAGCAGGCTGCGGCGACCAAGCGCGCCGAGGCGAGCAGCACGCTCACGCGGCATGTCGCTGGAGAGCAGCAGGGACTCGATGACTTGGCTGTGAAGCCTGGGTACCTTCACGTCGCACCGGGCGCCCGGCATCGCCGCCCATACCAACTGGTGAGGCTGCTGCTGCGGAATGTCCCGCGCGAGGGCCGGGTCGGCGAGGACCAGAATCAACGGCTGGCGTTGCGTGACCAGTTGCTCAATACCACTCCTGTCGGAAACAAACAGGACCCGCGCCCTCACCTGAGTGGCCCCCAGGGTGCCTTCTTGCTCTAGGGCAGCGGCGACGAAAGCGCAGACTTCATCGGGACGCAGATCACCACCTAGCGTGGTTACCGACTGGCCGGTGGCAAGTAGGGCCCCAAAGTCGGCGGCTGCCTTCTCTCTTCCTGCCAGCACCACCTTTTGGTCCAGCGGGATGCGCGTCGACCGGAGCCAACTGTCCGTCCACCACGAGTCCAGAGACCGCACGCCCGGCAGTGCCTTCCCCAGCCGGGCAGCAAGCCATGCCGTGGTGGCTGGCGCTTGCTCCAGCCATAGGTCGATCCCGTCGAGGTTGTACCCACGTACCTCCCGCCACCGACCATCTTCGGTGTGACGCTCGGCCCAGGTTCGCGCATCTCTCCACGTGTCGAGGACGACTTCTACGTATGTGACGTCTTGGGTCGCGAGCCCCTTCGGGCCTTTGATCCTTTTCTCGTAGTCATCCTCGGCCTTGTTATTGCCGCCTCCAACAGAAAGCTCCCACACCGAGGTTCCTTCGGGCACGAACGCCGACGGTCGCGACGCTGTGACGATGCCGTCATATCCGCCGACGGCGGTTCCGGACCCGCCGGGCATGTCCAGCGATTCCAAGCCGCTTGCGGTCTCGGCTATCAAGCGCCTAATCAGCAGCGGGAAGACGGTATCGAAGCCCGCGTCACCACGCGCCTTGCGGAGATCGTCACGATCAATTGGCGGCCACACAGTCATGTTCCGACGGTACCGCTCCCCACTGACACTCCCTTCGGCTTCAACTCTGTCGACGCCATCGTCGTCCGTCTCATGCTCATCCACAGACCGCTGTTCAACATCATTCGGCGGCCTGGAAGCTGAGGTCCGGGGCGGGCCGGGTCTACTGCAGGGTTGGGCGAGCGGGCGGCTCGGCGTTGTTGACGGCGACGATCAGGTACGGGTCGATCTGTGCCCAGAGGGCGCCGCCCTCACGTTGCACTGCTCCGTCGAACCCCAGCCTGCGCAGACGCTCCCAAGCCGCTTGGACATCGTCGATGGCAACCCGAAGTTGGACGCCTGGAACGCCCGTAGCGACTTTGCTGGTGTGTGCCTGCCTGATCACGAGATTCTCATAAGAGACCCAGTCGCTTCCGCGGCGGTGCGCGCTAAAACCGAGGGCGGACATGGCCGCCGTCACGCGTCCGATGTCGGCGACGGGCAGATAGGCACCTTGGAGCCGGACCTGGTTCGGTGGCCAGACCGATCGATGCTCGTCAGCCGGCTCCGCATCGGTACGTGGGGCTTCCTCGACACCTTCCGATTCCGCTTCCGCCCGCTGGATTCCGCGGATAAAGAAAAGGTTCTGACCGTCCGTGGTGACGATATGTATACGTCGCGCCGTCCACTTGCCGGACGTCAGCGTGCCAGCTGCGACCACGCGTGCTTGGCGCCGGTCCGGGAGCAGCAGATCAGCTCGGCTGTCGGCCTTGTCGAGCTTCTCGATGAACCGCGACCGAGCTTCGCCAGCCGCGGCGCGAGAAGGCAGGGACAGGATCGGAGAGACAGGAGTGAGCAAATTCTCGGCCAGCGTGACTAGCAGGGCCGCATCCTGAACAGTTCGCCCGAACAAGCCCAGCCATTCCTGGCCCAGACCTGCGCCGAGCAGGCTGGCGGCCATAGATGCCAGTGTGTCCGTGTCCGCGCCCTCCTGGCGCGCGGGGACACCGATGCCACGCTCCGGGCTGGCGGCCGAACGGGCCGCGAGGTAAATGGCTGCCACCGCGCACAACGTCCCCGACCCACGCGTCTTCGGCCGAGTGAGGCCGTGTTGCTCGAGAAAGGCGGAGGGCGCACTCAGCGCGCCGCTGTTCAGTGAGGACCGTGCGCTGGTGAGGAGATCCTCCACCTCCCGCACGGCGTCATCCCAGCCTTGTTCGTAGCCGCCGGGGAACGCCTTCGCAGCGGCATCCAACCAGTTTCTGTCCAGCCCCTGCCACACCGGTTCCCGCCAGTCCTTCAGACCGTCCAGTGTTGCTTCGACGAGCCAGCCGTAAGCCAATGGCGCAGGTTGCCGCAAACTGGTCCACAGGGCATAGGCATGCACCAAGGCACCCAGCAGGGCTCGCGGGTGCCCGTGTGTCGTCGCGGCGTCGCGGACCACGTCGTGCGCCAGGTCGCCGAAGGAACCCTCGTGGTGGACTACGACGTGCGGCGCGATGCGCATGGCCGCGCCGTTGGCCCCGCTACTGAAGTACTTTTCCTGGTCGTCGGCCCTCTTGCCCCAGGCCGATTCATGCTTCTCCCAGGCGCGGCAGGCACGCTTGACGCTGGCCCCGGCACCACGTTCGTAATCGAGGAGGAAGGGCCACTCGACTCGTTGCAACCAGGAAAGCCAGTCGTCTCCTGCGGTGAGGCGAGCACGAGCCACGGCGATGAGCATCTGTGTGTCGTCGCTGTACTCGCCTGGTCCGATGTCCTCAAGGATCGGGCGGAAACGGCTGCTTGCCGTTCGCTGCCAGGCGAAAAACCGACCCGCGACCTGGCTGAGTGGCGGAAGTGAGCGAGTCCGGTCCCGCCGCTCGTAGGGCCAGCCCATGGCGTCCCCGACGGCTGCTCCTAGCAGCATGCCGCAGGCTCTGTCGGTCCATGGGTGAAGCTCAGCGTTCACGTGTTCACTCTGCCAGAGTTGTTCGGGGGATGTACGGGCTCTCCGGTGGCCGATTGCCGGAGCGCACCGAGCGGCTCAGGACGTACTTGTCGAAGAGCATGGGAGCGACAACCAGAGGTGGCAGCAGAACCGCCATCCCGAACTGGGCATGTCTGAAGTGCTCCAGCTCTGCCTGCTTCTCGTCCCGGACGATGACAGAACGTACGGCGGACAGTGGGATGATCCCGGGTATCTGTATCTCTGCCTGGTCGTCCGTAGGCCACCAAGACGGGTGCCCACTTTCTCGCCGCAGAGTCACCTTGCCGGTCACCGTGGGCGCGAACATGGCATTGAAGCCGTCGGCACCCAGCCGGGCGCCGGCGCTCCTGTCTCGTGCGGAGTTGTAGGGACAGAAGCGTGCGCCGGAAGTGGCGAGCAGGTCGACGTCCAGCGTGAGAACCACCCAGTCCTGAAAATGGCGGTCCCGGCTCGCTGCCTGGGCCAGGTACCAGGTGTTCGGATACTCCACGCTCAGGAAGGTGAACTCCAGTGCGCCGTCCAGGCGCTGGGTATCGGCAGGCCGAAAGGCGTCCGCAGCTGTCTGCAGGGTGGCCACGGGACGTATCTGCCGGGTTTCGAGGATATGGGACAGGTTGGCCGACTTGGTGAGATGGCACAGACGGGTGATACCGCGGGCCCGGGCCTGCTCAAGGACGTCACTCACAAGCTCACCCGCACGTACAGGTCAGACATCTCCTGCGGCACCAGACCGGTCAGCTTGCTTGAGTGCAGCATGATGAGGTCTGTACGAGCCCGGGTGATGGCTACGTACAACTGCCGGGCCTCGCGCGCCTTGGCCTCGTCGAGGCCGTGAGCCTCCACCTCACTCGGTTTCGGCAGCTCGTCCGCATCACAGAATGGGAGGATCACCGAGTCGAACTCGAAGCCCTTCGCCGCAGAGTAGGTCCCGTAAAACACCCCCGGCTCGTCCGTCCACCGCGCAAGCTCACGGTGCAGGCGGTGAATGGGGACACGACCTCGGTCGAGGAGAGATCTGAGTTTGTCCTCGTGGACCCGGGTGCGCATAAGAATGGCGACCTGGCGGTCCGCGCCCAGCGCCAGGGCGTTGCTCGCCGCCTGAACGAGCTGTTCTTCCTTGCCCGCGGTCTCCAGGATGGTGGGTTTCGGGCCGTCGGCCGCCGCACCGGTCGGCTGGACCAGATCGACGTCGTCCTTGAAGTGCGGCATATCCGAAAGGGACTGGGCGAGTTGGGCGACCTGACGGCTGTTGCGATAGTTGTGGGCGAACTCCACGACATTTGACACATGAAGGCCCAGGGCACGCCAGGACATCCGGCTCCCGTAGATCTGCTGCGCGTAATCGCCGAAGAAAGTCAGTGATCCGTCGCTGGGAATGGCCGCTGCCAGGCTTCGAATCATCTCGGGTGTAAAATCCTGGCCCTCATCGACGACGACATGCCGGTAAAGCCGCTTGGTGGGATCAACCTTCAGGGTACCCAGGACCGTCGACGCCATGTTGTCGAAGTCGTACTCGTACCCGGCTTCGGCACGCAACTGTACGTACCGTTGGTAGACCTCGAAGACGACTTCACGATCGGGTTGCTGAAGTGGCCTGCCCCGGCCAACCCGACGAGCACGGCCTTCCACATACGTCTGCTGGTCGACTATGCCGTGCCCGACCATCCAATGCAGCTCATCGAGGAAGAAATCGAGCGGACGGTGAATCACGGCCCGGGAGGGATGGCGCTCACGAGCCTCCCCCAGCGCCCGCTCAACCATTTGCTTCTTGGACTTGCATATGCGCACCGGCGATTTGGTGCGATGCGCGAGATAGCCACGCGCGAAGGTGTGGTAGGTCTCGATCTGCAGGTTCGTAGACGCGGCGCTCATACCCCTGAGGTAGGTTACGAGAGCCTTGTTGAAGGTGACCAACAGCGTGCGGCCTCCGATACCCGGGGCCGTGGCCAGATAGTGAGCCCGATGGACCGCCATCGTCGTCTTGCCGCTGCCCGCCGTGCCCAGAACGACGCAGTGACCGCGTTCGTTCAGGAAGACGACGTCCCGCTGGTGACCCTTCGGGTCAGGTAACGAAAGCCCCATCGCGCCATTATGACGCGTCCATGGCCACTTGGTACAGATGATCCACGGACCGGTCCCTCAACTGGGCCTCCACCAACCGACGAAGCCGCAGCCCTCTCCGCTGGAGCTCGCGCCCTCGGCGATTAGGCAGCTTGGCCCGGGGGGGTGGTGCATAGCTTCGTCCAGCCCTCGCGCGGGCTGCTGACGACCGCGGACTGCCACACCGCGGCACCTGCCCCGTGGCCAGCCGATCACCTTCGAGGGCACATCCAGGGCACATGAGCCCAGGAAACGGCGTTAACCCGCGAGAACTACCGGGACGACTTTCCGCAGGTCAACGCGGATTCTATCGAAAATACCCAGGTCAACGCCCCGCCGCCTTCAATCGCTCCACGAGTGGCAGGACTTCTCCCACCGCCTGCACGACGCGGGGCACCAGGCGTACTGCCTGGTGTGGCCCTGAGCCGGAACGTCCCGGCGAACTCCGTCCGGAGCAGCGCGCGGTCAGTGCGAGGGAGCGAGCGACTTCCAGAAGGCGTAGTGGTGGTCGGCCGCGAAGTCGGTCCGCCCGATGTCGCCGGACGCGAGGCGCTGCACATACGGGCTGCGGTCCGTGAACGGCTTCCAGGTCGGCAGACCGCCCCCGTCCATGCGCCCCGTGGCGGCGAACCGGCTCCAGTAGGCGATCACCGTTTCCGACAGCCCCGCCTGCGCGGCGTCGAGCGGCTCGAAGAGGTCGTTCTCGAACAGGTAGGCCAGGTCGACCATGTGGCCGGTGCCGAGCGGGAAGCTCGCCGGTCGCGGCACGTTCCTGAAGTACGGGGCCCGGGCCTCGGCGAAGTCGTAGGCGTGGACGCGGGTGTGGCGGGCGAGGGCGCGCTGGGTGTCGAGCGCCGCGGTCGACCACTCCGAGTCGGTCAGCACGGCCGACAGCGCCGCCCCGGGGGCCGGGTGGTCCGCGACGGGATACTCGGCGAGGACCGCGGGGGCGTCCTTCCCGAACTGCTCGGTGATCTTCTCGGCGTACGTCTCCGGGGTCAGCGCCACACCCGTCATGATCTCGTCGAGCCCGGCCAGTCCGCTCATCTCGTCATGGGTGGAACCGTGCAGCACCGGCACCCGGGCGAACCGGCCGGCGGCGATCGCCCGTGCCGGCGTCTCGGGCAGCACCGTGCCGTCCACCACGGGCCGGTAGCCGTCGTGACCGGATGCCGACGCCTCGATGAGCTCGGAGGTGGACCTGCCCCGCAGGCAGGAGTCGACGGTGCGCGGATCGTCGCAGTCCGCGGCTTCGGCGACGTCGCGGCCGTTGGTCTCCGCCTGCGCCCGGGTGAACGAGCCGTCCGGCCCGACGCACCCGGCGCTCTGCACGATCGCCTTGTCGAAGAGTCCGCGCGCGCCGGGTGACACCAGCTGCGCGCAGACGCTGTAGCCGCCGCCCGACTGCCCCATGATCGTGACATTGCGCGGGTCGCCGCCGAAGGCGGTGGCGTTGCGCTTGACCCACTTCAGCGCGGCCTGCTGGTCCAGGAGGCCGAGGTTGGCCGGTGCGCGCAGGCCGGGCGCGGTGAGGAAGCCGAACGCGCCGAGCCGGTAGTTGACGGTCACGACCATGGCGCCCTGCCGCGCGGCGGCCAGCTCGGCCGCACGGTAGGTGGCCCCGTCGCCGTAGGTGAAGCTGCCGCCGTGGATCCAGACGATGACCGGCAGCCGCCCCGTCGTCCGCGCGGCCGGAGTCGTGACGTTCAGGTGGAGGCAGTCCTCGGCGCCGCCGCCCTCGATCGCGATGGGCTGGTCGGTCGGCTGCGCGCAGGCGCTTCGGGGGTTCCGGGCATCCAGCGGCGACGACCACGGGCGCACCGGCCGCGGCTCCTTCCACCGGCGCTCCCCGGTCGGCGGAGCCGCGTAGGGGACCCCCTGGAACGTACGCACCGTGCCGTCGGTCAGGCCCTGGACCGGGCCTTCCGCGGTCGCCACCCGCGTGGGAAGGGCCCCTCGGCCACCGGACTGCGCAGGGGCGGGGCCGGCCGCGACCAGCGTGAGGGCGAGCGCCGCGGAGGCGGTGGCCGCCACGAGGGCGGCGAGGCGGGACGTGTCGATGCTCATTCGGGCTCCCGGGATCGGTGCGGTCTTCGACGCTCGGAACGATATTCAGGATTTGGGCATCTGCGCAATACGTTTGCCTCAATCGATCGCCTGAGGCGTTCGCCTGATGCGCTCGCCTGGCGCGAACGCGCAGGGCGTTGCTAGGGTCCGCGTCATGGGAAACCGGGAGAAGCTGCTGGAAGCCGCCAGGGAATGCCTGTTCGCCAAGGGCTACGAGCGCACGACCGTCCGCGACCTGGCCTCGGCGGCGGGCGTCAGCATGGCCGCGATCGGCTATCACTTCGGCTCGAAGGAGGCGCTGCTCAACCAGGCGCTCTTCGAGGCACTCGACTCGGGGGACCAGGCCTTCGGGCCGTCGTCCGACGACACCGGCCTCGACGCCCTGTGGAGTCGCCTGATCGAGGCCTTCTCGGCCAACAAGACGTTCTGGGTCGCCAACCTGGAGACCGTCCTGCGGGCTCAACGCGACCCGGAACTGCGGGAACAGGTGGCCGCCGGACTGCGGCAGGGGCGCAGCGGCATGGCGCGCGAGGTCACCGGCACGGCCGAGGCGGAGCTCTCCGAGGAGACGGTCCGCACCCTCGGATCGGTGCAACTCGCCCTCGTCAGCGGCCTGATGATGCAGCACCTCACGGACCCGGAGTCCGCGCCCACCGCCGACGAGGTGCTGACCGGCCTGCGAGCGCTGGCCGCCGCCCTGCCCGCGGAGGACCGAGGCCCGGGCCCGGAGGAGACCGAAAGCCGATAGGGGCCCGAGCGCCCGGGCCCGGCCCGTACAGCCGCTCGAAGCGTTCGGACACCCGCGCCCACGTGCACGTTTTCGGTCGGATCGAGCCAGGGATCGCGAGGATTTGGCCGACGGCCGGTCTTCAGCCGACCCGCCCCGCGCGCCGATGCACAGGACACCGACCCATCGAGGAGGTCCGCCGTGGGCGACGTTCTGCTGGCCCTGTCCATCCCCGTGCTCGTCTTCGGCGGCGGCATCTACGCGGCCTGCGACTGCTGGTGGCGCCGCGGGCACCCGGCGCCACCGTCCCCGTACACCCACCGGGCGGCCCGGCTGGCGGAGCAGGACATGCTGCTCCTGGCCGCGGAGATCGTCGACGACGCGTACGCCGACCTCGGCCCGCTCTACGACGCCCCGCCCGCCCCGTGCCCCGCCGGGCTCAGCCCCCGGTCGTCCCGGTCGGCCGCCACCCCGGGTCGCGCCCCGTCACGGCCAGCAGCCGCTCGAAGGCGCTAGCCCCCTCCCCCACCGGGAACGGCTCGCCGAACACCTTCATCTCCCGGGCCTGCGGAGCCATCGCCGCGAGCCCCGGGCCCACCTCGTCGAGCACGCTCCGCTCCGGCACGAAGTCCGCGCCGGTCGCCCGCGCCAGGTCCCAGGCGTGCACGGTCAGATCGCCGAGCACCATGAGCCCCACCGTCCGGGCCGGCAGCTCCATCCGCCCGGTCGTGCCCTCCTCGACGCCCGGCGCACTCCAGGCCTCCACCAGGCGGGCGGTCTCGTCACCGAACCTGCCCCGCCAGTCGCCCGTCACGAACTCCGGCTCCCCGCCGAAATCCACGTCCTCGCGGGCCGCGAGCGCCTGGAAGTTCACGACCACCAGGAACAGGTGGTTCAGCAGCGCCCGTACGTCGTACTCGGCACAGGGCGTACGGTCGCCCAGCCGCGCGTCGTCGATCCCCCGCACGACGGGCAGGGCCCGGTCCGCGGCGGTTTCCAGCAGTTCACCGATCGTCTGAGTCATGCCCCCACCCTGCGCCGCCCCGTCGCGCGCGTATTGAAGAAACACGACAGGCGTCCGGAGCCCCACTACCATCGTGGTCATGGCCGCCGGACCCCGCCGCGACACCCGGGGCATCGTCGACGCCCCGGACCTCTTCGCGCACGTCCGCTTCCGCCGCCGCGAGCCCGCCGCCGCGCTGCGCCCCTACCTGGAGCACTACTGGCTGATCGACTGGGACCTCACCGAGCCGTACGCCGCCCACGTCGTCCCGCACCCGTCGGTGAACCTGGTCCTCCAGCGGTACGAGGCCGGGGACAGCCCCCGGGAGCGGTCCGGGTACGCCGAGGTCGCGGGCGTCGAACCCGGACTCTTCACCCGGAAGCTGGCCGGGCGAGGCCGGGTCTGCGGGGTGCAGTTCCGGCCCGGCGGCTTCCGCCCGTTCGCCCCCGGGCGCCCGGTCTCCGCCTGGACCGGGGTGCGGACCGACGCCGCCGGGGTACTGCGGGCGGCGCCGCCCGTCGACGCGGTCCTGGACCCGGACGACGAGGACGCGCGGGTCGCGGCGCTGGACGCCTTCCTGCTGGCCCTGGAGCCGCGCCCCGATCCCCGGGCGGCCCTCGCGATGGCCGCCGTCGACCGGGTGCGCACGGACCGCACGGTGCTCCGGGTCGACGCGCTCGCCCGGGACACCGGGCTCTCCGCCCGCTCGCTGCAACGGCTCTTCGCCGCGTACGTCGGCGTCGGCCCCAAGTGGGTCATCCTCCGCTACCGCATCCACGAGGCGCTGGAGGCCGCCGAATCCGGCCCGGCCGTCGACTGGGCGCGGCTCGCGGCGGACCTCGGCTACAGCGACCAGGCCCATCTGGTGCGGGACTTCACCGCGACGGTGGGCGTGCCCCCGACGGCGTTCGCACCGCACTGAACCGCGAGGACCGTCAGGGCACCCGGGGTGGGGAGGCCGGAATCGGACACCCCACAGGCCGGTCCCGGCCACCCAGAAGGCCGGTCACGCACACCCGCGCGCCCCGCCAAATCCCTGGCAGGCCATCCCCGGCCGGTGGCATCCTGACCGGGTGAACGGACCCGAGATCACCCTCGAAGTAGCCCCTGAGCTGCGGCTCTTCGTCCCGCATGACCGCCGCGGCGGACCCACGCCCCTCGTCACGGACGGCTCCTCCACCCTCGGCCATGTCATCGAGTCCCTCGGCGTCCCGCTCACCGAGGCCGGAACGCTGCTGGTGAACGGCGTCCCGGTGGCCCGCTCGCACGTGCCCGGCCCGGGCGAACACGTCGACGTACGCGCGGTGGAACGCCCGCAGCGGGTCCCCGGCGCACCCCTGCGCTTCCTCCTCGACGTCCATCTCGGCACCCTGGCCCGCCGGCTGCGGCTCCTGGGCGTCGACGCGGCGTACGAGAGCGAGGACATCGGCGACCCCGCCCTGGCCGCCCTCTCCGCGCGCGAGCGGCGCGTCCTGCTCTCCCGGGACCGCGGGCTGCTGCGCCGCCGCGAGCTCTGGGCGGGGGCGTACGTCTACAGCGACCGCCCCAAGGAGCAGCTCCGCGACGTCCTCGGCCGCTTCGCTCCGGCTCTGGCCCCGTGGACCCGCTGCACCGCGTGCAACGGCACCCTGGCCGGGGCCGCCAAGGACTCCGTGAGCGGGCTGCTGGAGCACGGCACGCAGCAGGCGTACGACGTGTTCGCCCAGTGCACGGAGTGCTCCCGGGTGTACTGGCGCGGCGCCCACCACGGCCATCTGGAGACGATCGTGTCCGAGGCGGTCCGCGAGTTCGGGGGCACGGCGGCGTAGGGGGTGTCCGGCGGATCAGGCCGGACAGGCTCGTGGGCGCGGGCGCGCGCTCAGCCGAGGATGTGCCGCAGGTAGGCCTGCGGTTCGGCGAGATAGCGCCGCCAGTGGTCGACCAGCTCCAGATCCGCCCAGCGCACCCGTTCCATGCCGCCGTCCCCCAGCTGCACGATGTCGGCACCCGGCAGCGCGGTGAGCAGCGGTGAGTGGGTGGCGCACACCACCTGGCCGCCCGCCTTGACCAACTGGTCCATGTGGCCCAGCAGTTCGAGGCACGAAGTGAAGGAGAGCGCGGCCTCGGGCTCGTCCAGGACGTAGAGCCCCGGCACCGTGAACTTCTCCCGGAACGCCGCGAGGAACCCCTCCCCGTGGCTGCGGGAGTCCGGATCCAGGCTCTCCCGCTCCAACGCGTCGAGGGCGGTCTCCGCCCGCAGGAAGAACCCCTTGCGCGCGGCCCGGCTGCCGACCATCCGCCGCCCCCGGGGCGCGGCATCGAAGCGGACGCGCTCCCCGAGCACGGACTTGCCCCGCGAGGTGGCGTACTTCCAGTCGGCGGAACCGCCGTACGAGTCCAGCCCGAACCCCTCGGCCAGCGCCTCCACCAGCGTCGACTTCCCCGAGCCGTTCTCGCCGACGAGAAAGGTCACCGGGGCCCGGAAACGCAGCCCCTCGGCGAGGAACTGCCGCACACCGGGCACGGTCCAGGGCCAGGCGTCCGGGTCGGGGTCGTACACATGGGCGTAGGCGCGTTCGACGATCACCAGCCCATGATGACCCGCAGCCGATCGGGAGACGCGTCCCCGGCGGTCACGGTCCGTAAGGCGCACGCGTCCGCGGCGGTCCCGGTTCAGAGGCGCACGCGTCCGCGGCGGTCACGGTTCAGAGGGCTCGCGGGCCCCGGCCGACGGCGCCGGCGGCCCTCCCGGGGGCGCCTGCCTATCCTTGGCCCGTACCCGATCAGCAGTCCGAGGAGATCGCCATGGCCGCCACCCCCATCGCCGTCGTCACCGGCGCGAGCAGCGGCATCGGCGCCGCGACCGCCCGTACGCTGGCCGCCGAAGGCTTCCGCGTCGTCCTCACCGCCCGCCGCAAGGACCGGATCGAGGCGCTCGCCGCCGAGCTCACCGAGGCCGGTCACCAGGCGACGGCGTACGCGCTGGACGTCACCGACCGTGCGGCGGTCGACGAGTTCGCCACCGCGTTCCGCTCCCTCGCCGTCCTCGTCAACAACGCGGGCGGGGCGCTCGGGGCCGACCCGGTCGCGACCGGCGACCCCGCCGACTGGCGGCAGATGTACGAGACGAACGTGATCGGCACCCTCAACGTCACCCAGGCCCTGCTGCCCGCGCTCACCGCAAGCGGCGACGGCACGATCGTGATCCTCTCCTCGACGGCGGCGCTGTCCGCGTACGAGGGCGGCGGCGGTTACGTCGCGGCCAAGCACGGCGAACACGTCCTCGCCGAGACCCTGCGGCTGGAGATCGTCGGCACCCCGGTCCGCGTCATCGAGGTGGCCCCCGGCATGGTCAGGACCGAGGAGTTCGCCAGCACCCGCTTCCGCGGCGACACCGAGAAGGCCGCCAAGGTCTACGCGGGCGTCGACGCCCCGCTGACCGCCGAGGACGTGGCCGACACGATCGGCTGGGCCGTCACCCGCCCCAGCCACGTCAACATCGACCTCCTGGTGGTCCGCCCGCGCGCCCAGGCCTCCAACACGAAGGTCCACCGGACGCTGTGAGCCTGTGAGCAAAGGGGGCCCGGGACCGGCGTACAGGTCCCCGGCCCCCGCCGGAAGCGCGTCAGCCCACCGTGAACGTCGTCAGCACCGCCGCGTGGTCCGTCGGCCACGCGTTGCCGGCCTGGTCCGGCACCGGCTTCGGGTCGCCCTCGACGAAGGACACCGAGTCCTTCACCGTGAGCTTGTCGCCCGCGTAGTCGATGAAGTCGATCCGGTCCTGGGGCTCGTCGGCCCCCGTGGAGCCCTCGTGCTTCGGGTAGACCGGCGACCAGGTGGTGCCGGGCACCGCCGCCGGGTCCGGGTTCGCCTCCCGGAAGGAGTCCTTCAGACCGGCGCCCTCGAAGATCTTGGTCACCGGCCAGTCGACCTGCCCGTAACCGCAGTGGCTGTCCTCGGTCGCCTCGGTCCAGTCCAGGTGCGAGGGCGTGTTGAAGTCGCCCACCAGCAGCACCGGCGTCTCGTCGGCGGCGGCGATCTTCGGCGCGAGGTCCTTGGCGATGGCCTCGGCCTGCGGGGTGCGGCCGGACTCCGCCTCCCGCCGGAAGATCTCCTCGACCGGCATCTTGTCGAAGCAGGCGTCGTACGGGCCGTACGGGTCGTAGCCGAGGTGCGCCGTCCAGAGCTCGACCTCCTGGCCGGTGGTCTCGTCGATCCGGATGCGGACGCCCGCCGCGGCCTGGCTGGTCTCGACCTCCGAGGTGAACGGGAAACGGCTGATGATGCCCAGGTCGGCATCCGACTGCCAGTGGTCCCAGCCGAGTTCCTCCGCGATCTCCTTCGCGGAGTGCCCGGAGGTCTCCTGGAGGCCGACCACGTCGGGCCGGTGCTTCTTGATGACGGCGAGCTGCTTGGCCAGACCGTCGTCGACCTTGGCCCCGCCGTGCCACAGGTTCAGGGTCATCACGCGCAGCTCGCTCGCGGCGGCCGGCCTTCCGGGTTCTCCGGGCTTCGCGGCCTCGTCGGACGTGGCCACGGGACCGGCGACCGCGACGGCCGCGGTCGCGGCGAGGGCGACGGCCGCTCCGGTGGCGGACAGCAATACACGACGCTTGGCACTCACTGGTTGCTCACTCCTTCACTTACACCTTGAGGGACGGGGCGACGGCTCGCTCGGTGACGAGCACGGGGTTCTCGTGCGGGGTGATCGTGCAGCGGGCTCCCGGCGTCAGCGCGGCCGCCTCCCAGCTGGGCAGGTCGGCCTTGCACGCGGCTCCGGAGTCGGTGGTCAGGTGCAGCCGGGTGGTGGCGCCGAGGAAGGTCGCCACCCGTACGGTCGCGGGCACGCCCGACGCGTCGTCGGCCGCCCCGACCGCCAGTCCCTCGGGGCGCAGCAGGACGTCGACCTCGGCGCCGGTGGCGGGCCTCTCGCCGTGGATGGGCAGCCGCCGCCCGAACAGCTCGACGACCCCGCCGTCCCGGACGGTGCCCGGCAGCCGGTTCATGGTGCCGACGAACTCGGCGACGAACGGCGTGGCCGGGCGGTCGTACAACTCACCCGGCGCGGCGCACTGTTCGAGCCGCCCGTCCTTCATCACGGCGACGCGGTCCGCCATGGACAGCGCCTCCTCCTGGTCGTGGGTGACGAAGACGGTGGTGATGCCGAGGTCCAGCTGGATGCGCCGGATCTCCTCGCGCAGCGTGAGCCGCACCTTGGCGTCGAGCGCGGACAGCGGCTCGTCGAGGAGCAACACCTTGGGCGAGACGGCCAGGGCGCGGGCGAGGGCGACGCGCTGCTGCTGGCCGCCGGAGAGCTGGTGCGGGTAGTGGCTCTCGCGGCCGGGCAGACCGACCAGCTCCAGCAACTCAGCCGCCCGCGCCTTGCGTTCGGCGGCGCCCCGGCCCCGTACCCGCAGGCCGTACGCGATGTTCTCGGCGGCCGTCATGTTCGGGAACAGGCTGTACGACTGGAAGACCATGCCGATGTCACGGCGGTGGGCCGGGATGGAGGTGACGTCCTCGCCGTCCATCAGCAGCTCGCCGCCGTCCGCGCTCTCGAAGCCGGCGACGATGCGCAGCGCGGTGGTCTTGCCGCAGCCGGACGGGCCGAGCAGGGCGACCAGTTCACCGGGGGCGATGTCCAGGTCGAGCCCGTCGAGCGCGACCGTGGAGCCGAACGCCCGACGCAGGTTCTTGAGGTGCACGGGAACGGTCATGACACGGTCTTCTTTCGGTTCGCGCGGTTCTCGCGGCCGGAGTTCGGGTGCATACGACGGCGGCTGCGGCCACCGGCCAGGGTGGTGAGCAGGAGCAGCAGCCCCCAGGTGATCAACAGGCTGAGCATCGCGGCGGCCACCGAGAGCTGGGCCTCGGAGTCCTTGATCTCCACCATCCAGACGGAGAACGGGCGGTAGGAGAGCACGGAGGCGACGGTGTACTCGCCGAGCACCATGGCCAGGCTGAGGACGGCGCCGCCCACCACGGCGGTCCGCAGGTTCGGCACGATCACCTGCCACAGGGTCTGCAGACGCGATGCGCCCAGGCTGCGGGCGGCCTCGACGAGGGTGCGCAGATCGACGGCGCGCAGCCCGGCGTCCAGCGAGCGGTACAGGAACGGCAGGGACATGACCGTGTAGACGAGGACGAGGACCAGCGGGAAGTTCTCGTCCCGCAGCATCTGGAAGGTCAGGTAGAAGGGCGTGTCGGCCAGGTCCGCTTCCCAGGACAGCACCGTCGTGACGCCCGCGACCAGGGCGATCGGCGGGACCACCAGCGGCATCATGCACAGGATCTCGACGGTCCGGCGCAGCCCCGGCAGATAGAGCGCGACCGCGACGAGGGTCGGCACCATCAGCAGGAGTCCGCAGACGATGGTGGCCAGGCCCAGGCGTACCGAGAGCATCAGGCTGGTGGTCAGCCCCTCGGTGCCGAGCCCCTGCGTGTACGCGTCGAAGCTGACGCCGTCGACCTCGTTGACGCTGAACCAGATCGAGGCCCCGATGGGGACCAGGAAATACAGCGCGGCGAGCGGCAGGACGACGGCCCGCGAGGTGAACATCATCCGAGCCATCGGGTGCTCCTGCGCTGCAGCGGAATCTGTACGGCCATCACGAGCAGCGCGATCACGACCATGTTGAGGCTCATGGCGAGGGCGAGGTTCTCCTGGCCCACCAGGACGTTGCCGTTGAGGGCGTTGGCGATCTGGATGGTGATCAGCGGCTGCGAGGAGCCGACCATCACGGCGGCGGTGGCGTGCGAGGCGAACGCGGTGCCGAACATCAGCACCGCCCCGCCGAGCAGCGACGGGGTCAGCACCGGGATGCCGACGTGGAGCCAGTACTGTCCCCGGGTCGCCCCGCAGGACGCGGCGGCCTCCTGCCACTGGGAGCGCAGGCCGTCGAGCGCGGGCAGCACGGTCACCACCATCAGCGGGACCATGAAGTAGAGGTAGGCCAGCACCAGGCCGGTGAAGCTGTAGAGGCTGAAGCCCGTCCGGTCCAGGTGGAACAGCTGGGTGACGGTGCCGGTCGTGCCGAGCGTCGCGATGAAGGCGAAGGCGAGCGGCGCACCGGAGAAGTTGGCGAGCACCCCGCCGGCCGAGACGACGACGCCCCGCAGCCCGGGGCGCGGGGAGCTGACGACGGCCTGGGCGATCAGGGTGCCGATGACGGTCGCCAGCAGCGCGGTCACGAGCGAGAGTTCGACGCTGCCGGTCAGCCCGGTGGCGTACGCCCCGGACAGCGACCCGCTGACGTTCTCCGTGGAGAACCTGCCGTCCCCGGTCGCGGAGTCGACGACGGTGAACGCCCCGTACACCATGGTCCCGGCGGGCAGCCCGAAGCACACCGCGAGAAACGCGAAGAACGGGACGACGACGGGCCACCGGTGCCGCCGCGCGCCGCGGCGACGGGGGCCGCCGTCCCGGACGTCCGGAGCGGGCGGCACGGGGGCGGCCGCGCCCGCCACGGGCACGGAGCCCGGGGCGGGGGCGGGAAGTGCGGTCTGTTCGGGCATGGTCAGCTGACCGCCTTGCCCCAGCCCTGGACGACGGTCTCCTTGGCCTTCGCCTCCTGCTCCACGCTCGGCTCCTCGGGCACCCCGTCGACCTCGGGGATCTCGGCGACGGCGGCCTTGTCGGCGGTGCCGGCCTCCTTCATCGCGTCGAGGAGCGCCGGGCGCGAGAAGCCCTTGAGCCAGATGTTCTGGCCCTCGGGGCTGTAGACGAACTCCAGCCACAGACGGGCGGCGGCCGGGTGCGGGGCGTGCTTGTTGACGCCCTGGTTGTAGTAGCGCGAGTACAGCCCGTCGGAGGGCACCGCGACCTGCCAGTCGACGCCCTTGGGCTTCAGCTTCTTGCCGTAGCCCAGGTTGAGGTAGTCCCAGTCGATCGAGATCGGCGTCTCGCCCTGCTGGATGGTGGCGAGCGTGGACTTCGCGGGGACGAAGTTGCCGTTCTTCTTCAGCTCCTGGAAGAAGTCGAGACCCGGCTGCGCGTCGTCCAGGGAACCGCCGTTGGCCAGCGACGCGGCGACGACCGCGGCCAGCGCGGAGCTGGACTCGGTCGGGTCGCCGTTGAGCGCGACCTTGTTCCGGTACTCGGGCCCCAGGAGATCCTTGAAGGTCTCCGGGCAGTTCTTCACGGCCTTGGCGTCACAGCCGATGGATATGTAGCCGCCGTAGTTGTTCATGAAGGAGGCGTCCGGCTGCTTCTGCGCGTCCGGGATGCTGTCCCAGCCCTCCACCTTGTACGCCGCGAGCAGGCCCTGCTTCTTGGCGTCCTGCATGTACGAGGTACCGAGATCCAGCGCGTCGACGGCCCGGTTCTGGCCCTTGCGCTTGGCCGCGGCGTTCAGCGCGCCCTGGCTGCTGCCGCCCGGGTCCTCGTTGTTGACCTCGATGGCGTACTTCTTCTCGAAGGCCGCGATCATCTCGCCGTAGTTGGCCCAGTCCGGCGCGAGGGCGTAGACGTTGAGTTTGCCCTCCTTCTCCGCCGCCGCGACGAGCTTGTCCATACCGCCGAGGTCCGCGGCCGACTCCGCCTTCGCGGCCTTGCTGTTCCGCGCACCGGCGTCGTCCGGTGCGGAGCCACAGCCGGTGGCCACCAGGGCGGTGAGGCCGGCGAGGGCCGCGGCGGTCAGGACGCGGCGGGGATGGTGTGCCTTCACGATGCGTACTCCTGGGTCTGAGGCGAGCCACCTGTATGGACAAGCCATCGTCAGTAAGCCAGCCGAAGCTAGCAGTCAGGTGACGGGCAGGTAAAGACTTCGGTTGGGAAAAAGTGCAGGTCAGAAGCGTTATGAAGACGTAGGTTTACCTTCATCCAAACTGGTAAGGCACAGGGTTCCCTCTTCGAGAGGAAGGCCGACTGCGCACAGTCGGGAAGATGCGGAACACCTCGGGCGGATGACATGATCGCCACTGCCCGCACCGCCCCCCGCGCCGCCTCGAAGCCTCTAGGAGAGACGTGACCCGACGGCACCAGCAGATCGCCGAGGAACTGCGCCGCGCCATCGCCGACGGCACCTATCCCGTGGGCTCCGAACTGCCGTCCGAGTCCGAACTGGTGCTGGCACACGGCGTTTCCCGGGGCACCCTCCGCCAGGCCTTCGGCGCGCTCCAGTCGGAGGGCCTGATCGGCTCCCGGCAGGGCGCGCGCCGCACCGTCCTGTCCACCACCCCCAGCCAGAGCTTCACCGAACTGCGCAGCTTCGCCCAGTGGGCCAGAGCCGGCGGCCGCACCCCCGGCGGCCTCGTCCTCGGCTCCCGCCACGCCAAGGCCACCGAGACCGAGGCCGCCCAGCTCCACCTCGACCCCGGCGACCCGGTCCTGCACGTCCTGCGCGTACGCACCCTGAACGGCGAACCGGCGCTCCTGGAACGCACGGTCTACGCCGGATGGGTCACGGCGGCCGTCGAACGCCTGCCGGACGACTGCGAGTCGGTCACCCAGAGCCTGTACGACGAGGCGGGCGTGGTCATGAGCCACGGCGAACACCACCTGGACGCCGTCGCCGCGGGCACCACGGACGCCCGCGAACTGGCCGTACGGCGCGGCGCTCCGCTGCTGCGGGTGCGCCGCACGACGACCACCCCGGACGGCCGCCCGGTCGAGACGTCGGACGACCGCTACAAGCCGGACTCGGTGGTGTTCACCGTACGCAACTCCGTCCAGGCGAACCCGTTGGTGCGCACCGCCACCGACTGACCCACGGACGGGCCGCACCCGCCCCGAACCGCAGAAGCACTCCCCGGCAGTCCGTCAGGCAGCCCACCCCCAGGAACAGCGAGCCCCGCATGTCCCCGCTCCCCCGCCCCGCCGCCCTCCTCTGCGACATGGACGGCACCCTCGTCGACACCGAGCACGCCTGGCTGGACACCGTCGCCGGTTTCCTCCGCTCGCAGAACTCCCCGGCCGACGCGGACACCCTCGCCCCCTTCGCGGGCACCGCCGTGGCCGACGCGGCCGGCCGCCTCGTACGCGACGGCCTCACCGCCCTGTCGGAGGCGGAGACGGCCGCCCTGCTCGACCGGCGGTTCACCGCCCGGGTGGCGGCCGGGGTGACCGTCCAGCCGGGCGCTCTCCGGCTCCTGGACCGGGCGCGCGCACTCGGCGTACCGACGGCCCTGGTCACCGCGTCCGAGCGGCATGTGGCGGACCTGGTGCTCGACACCCTGGGCCGGCACCGCTTCGATGCGTCGGTCGCCTCGGGCGAGACGGCACGCGGAAAGCCGCACCCCGACCCGTACCTGGCCGCGGCGACCGCCCTCGGCGTGGCCCCCCAGGACTGCCTGGCCGTGGAGGACACCCCCACGGGCGCCGCCGCCGCCCTGGCCGCGGGCTGCCGCCTGCTCGCGGTCCCGTCGGTGCCCGGCATCGAACCGGGCCCGCGCACGGTGCTGGTGACCTCGCTGACGGAGGCGGACCTGGCGGGCGCGGCGTAAGGGAGACGTGCAGCTCCGGCCGTGCTAGTAAGGACTGCCGCAAACGGGTCCTTACCGACCGGAAAGCCCCACGCAGAGGAGTGCCGTGCGATGAAACTGGTGGTGCAGGAGTTCCTGACGCTCGACGGCGTCTCCCAGGGCCCCGGGGCCCCCGACGAGGACACCAGCGACGGCTTCACCCGGGGCGGCTGGTTCGTCCCGCACCTGGACGAGGCGTTCGAGGCCCTGGCCGG
The DNA here is from genome assembly GCF_042718715.1 of Streptomyces sp. NPDC058576. NCBI lineage: Bacteria > Bacillati > Actinomycetota > Actinomycetes > Kitasatosporales > Streptomycetaceae > Streptomyces > Streptomyces sp. NPDC058576. Next base: position 117,351 of record NZ_JBHXPF010000017.1, read on the forward strand.
CGAATGGCTGGCCGAGGCGGACGCGTTCCTCTTCGGCCGCCGCACGTACGAGAACTTCGCCCGGGACTGGCCGCGGATGACCGACCACCCGTTCGCCGCCACCCTGAACGGCCTGCCGAAGTACGTGGCCTCGAACACCCTGACCGCGTCCGAAGCCACGTGGAACCCGACCACGATCCTCTCCGGCGACGCCCCCGCCCAGGTGGCCGAAGTGAAACGGCAGCCCGGCCGGGACCTCCAGATCCACGGCAGCGCCCGCCTGGCCCAGTCGCTCCTGGCCGCGGGCCTGGTCGACGAACTCCGCCTGGCCATCGCCCCGGTGGTGGTCGGCGAGGGCCGCCGCCTGTTCCCGGCGGGCGGCGCCCCGACGGGCCTGCGCCTCACGAGCCACCGGACGACTCCGGCCGGCGTTTCCGTCCACATCTTCGCGGTGACAGGGTCGCCGGACTACGCGGCTTACGGGGGCGGGGCGTAGCCCGGTCCGGCGGACCCGCCTTTCACGCCACCGCCCTCGATCACTCGTGCGGGTGATCGGGCCGGATCGCCCGCCCGGCTCTCGAAGCCGCTGCCCAAGCTCGGTCGCGCCAGAACACCGCGCGGCCCCCGGTCAGGATTGCCGTCCCGGCCGAGGGCCTCACCAGCAGGAAGTAGGGCTTCCCGTGGCTGAGCACGACACTAACGCGCCCCCACTCTTCGAGATCGGCGATCTCTCTCCCGCCCCATCGGCGGTCCCGGCGTTCATGGATCTCCAACACCCCGACTACGCCTACATGTTCGGCTTCCTCCAGGCCGACGGCCACCTCGCGCGGGGCACGGGCCACAAGGGCCGCCTGACGGTGGAGATCAGCGTCCGGGACATCGCCGTACTGCGCGAGTTCCAGCGCCTGACCCCGTACAACAGCAGCATCACCGAGCGCGTGCGAGCCACGAACTTCTCCGAGGAGCACCACTCGGCCACCTGGACCCTCTGCGATCGGGAAGCCCGGGCCGCCATCAACGGGCTGGGTCTTCCCTACGGCCGGAAGTCGAGGAAGATCACCCCGCCCCGGGTGGAGTTCTCCCGCCGCGACTATCTCCGAGGCGTCATCGATGCCGACGGCTCGGTCGGGCACACGGGACAAGGTCTTCCCTTCGTCTCGCTGACCACAGCGAGCGCCGCTGTCGGCGCGTACCTCTGCAGGTACGCCAAGGCGGTGACGGGGGCCGCCCGGCAGATCGGGCGCAATGCGCGTGACGGGATCTACAACGTGGTCTGCACGAAGGAAGCGGCGGTACAACTGGCCGGGAATCTCTACTATCCGGGCTGTCTGTCCCTCAGCCGCAAGCAGACGGCGGCCGCCGAACTGGGCCGCAGCGAAGCCTCGTGCTCCGTACGGCTGTGGCGGCTGAAGACCGGAAAGGCGCGACGCCCCGAGGACGCTCCCGCAGGCGGGTAGGCGTCCGCGGGGCCGTGAGGGGCACGCCGCCGTCCGCGGCGCGCCCCTCGGCTCAGCCCTTGATGCAGATGACCTGCTTGAGCTTCGCGACGACCTCCACCAGGTCCCGCTGCTGCTCCATGACCTGCTCGATGGGCTTGTACGCGGCCGGGATCTCGTCCAGGACGCCGGAGTCCTTGCGGCACTCCACACCGCGCGTCTGCTCCTCCAGGTCACGCACCGTGAAGCGGCGCTTGGCCGCGCCCCGGCTCATCCGGCGACCGGCCCCGTGGGAGGCCGAGTTGAACGCCTTCTCGTTGCCGAGGCCCTTCACGATGTACGAGCTGGTGCCCATCGAGCCGGGGATGATCCCGTACTCGCCGGAGCCGGCGCGGATCGCTCCCTTGCGGGTGACCAGCAGGTCCGCACCGTCGTACCGCTCCTCCGCCACGTAGTTGTGGTGGCAGGAGATCTCCTGCTCGAAGACCGGCTTCGCCTTCTTGAACTCCTTGCGGACCACGTCCTTGAAGAGCGCCATCATGATCGCGCGGTTGTACTTGGCGTACTCCTGCGCCCAGTACAGATCGTTCCGGTAGGCCGCCATCTGCGGGGTCTCCGAGACGAAGACAGCCAGGTCTCGGTCGACGAGGTCCTGGTTGTGCGGAAGCTTCTGGGCGATGCCGATGTGGTGCTCGGCGAGTTCCTTGCCGATGTTGCGGGAGCCCGAGTGCAGCATCAGCCACACCGCGCCATCACTGTCGAGACAGAACTCGATCATGTGGTTGCCCGAGCCGAGCGTTCCCATCTGCTTCGTGGCACGCTCCTCACGGAACTTGACCGCGTCGGCGATCCCCCCGAACCGCCCCCAGAAGTCGTCCCAGCCCGCCGTCGGGAAACCGTGCAGCCTCCCCGGGTCCACCGCGTCGCCGTGCATCCCCCGGCCGACCGGAATGGCCTGCTCGATCTTGGAGCGCAGCCGTGACAGGTCTCCGGGAAGATCGTTCGCGGTGAGGGACGTCTTCACCGCCGACATCCCGCAGCCGATGTCCACTCCCACCGCGGCCGGGCACACCGCGCCCTGCATCGCGATGACCGAACCGACCGTCGCCCCCTTGCCGAAGTGGACGTCGGGCATGACAGCCAGGCCCTTGATCCACGGCAGCGTGGAGACGTTGCGCAGCTGCTGCATCGCGACGTCCTCGACGGACGCGGGGTCCGCCCACATCCGGATGGGAACCTTCGCTCCCGGCACCTCTACGTACGACATAACTCCTCGATTCCCCCGAAAAGACTGAAAGCGCAAAACCGGTGCCAAGGTCGGCAAACCTGTCGGCCGACCGGCATTCACAGCGGCGCGTGCGATACACATTGTGTCCATCGGCCGCCTCCGAGCGGCAACCCGTTTTCCGTACCGAAGGGAGCCTGGGACGGTGCGACACATGGCGTACGTACCCGGCGTCGCGCTTCTCGCAGCGCTCGTCGTCGGCTGCAGCGCCGGCGACGACAGCAACGCGAACGGCGCCGACAGCAAGGCGGGCAGCCCGACGGTCACCCCCGCGCCCCCCGGCAAGTACCTGACCCTGCCCGCCCCCTGCCGTGCCGTGCCGCGCCCCACGCTGAAGGATCTGCTGCCCGGCGCCGCGGAACTGCCCGGGGACCAGCAGGAGAAGGTGCTCCGGGGAGCGGCAGCCGTCACGTACGACACCGACCGCAAGGTCGGCTGCAGCTGGAAGTCCGACGCGCCGAACGCCACGCGGAGCCTCTCCGTCGACTTCGAGCGCGTCGTCTCGTACGACCCCGCGGTCAGCGACGACGACCGCGCCGACACGGTGTACGCGAAGAAGGAGAAGGCCGCCGGACTGTCGTCCTCGGCGACCCCCGGGCCCGACGCGGAGAAGGGCACCCCGACCGCCGAGGAGAAGGACAAGAAGGGCGGGAAGGAGAAGACCGAGGAGAAGACCGAGGAGAAGGGCGCGGGGAAGTCCGAGGGCCCGGCGGGAGACGACGCCTCGGCCTCGCCGGACCCCTCTGCCTCCGGGGGCACCGACGGGAGCACCAGCGGCAGCAGCAGTAGCGGCAGTCCGGAGGACGCCCTTCCCTCGCGCATCCTCGACGACCTCGGAGATGCCGCATTTCTGCAGGATCTGCCCACTCGGGCAGGTTCCACCGCACAGCGCCACACGGTGAGCGTGGTATTCCGCACATCGAACGTGGTCGTGACCGTCCGGTACGCGGAGCAGCCGGCCCTCATCGCCCAGACGCCCGACAGCAGGGAACTTCAGGAGAAGGCCCAGGCACTGGCCCGGAAACTGGCCGAGACACTCAGCGAATAGACCCCCTCCTGCGGGCCCCCACCGGCCGGATTTCCGGTCTCCGGGGGCCCTCGGCGGCGGCGCGGGCCGCCCGCCGCCCGTCGTACCGTGGCTGTCCGGCAAGACGTACCGACCAGCTACCGAGCCCACCCGTACACCGCACGAACCGAGACCTCCAGCACCGAGAGCTCCGTGCCATCCGAGTGAAGGAACCATGCACCGATCTGCCCCGCGCCTGTCCCGCATCCTCGCCTGCGCCGCCGTTCCGGTGATGCTCGTAGCCGTCGGCTGCTCGTCGGACTCCGGCTCCGACGGCAAGAAGAACGCGGGCTCCTCGTCGTCCGGCACCGCCAGCGCCAAGCCCTCGAAGCCGGCCGTCGAGGCGGCGAAGTTCACCGATCTGCCCGACCCGTGTGCCTCGATCGCGAAGAAGACGACCGAGGACCTGGTGCCCGAGGCCAAGAAGAAGGGCGGCACGGCCGGCGGGTCCAGCGACCTGGCGGCCCGGAGCAGCTGCTCCTGGAACGGCCTGGACGACCAGGGCGTCAAGGGCTCGCAGTACCGCTGGCTGGACGTCGGCTTCACCCGGTTCGACTCGGACCAGTCGCTGGGCAGCGGTGCCAAGCGGGCCACCGACGAGTACGCGAAGCAGGTCACCAAGACGAAGGCCGCGGAGGGCGCCAAGAAGGTCGCCGCCGAGCCCACGGCCGGTATCGGCGAGGAGGCCACGCTCGTCACGTACGGCCTCAGCAAGACGGACGAGGACTTCGCGTACGCCACCGTCGTGGCGCGCACGGGCAACGTCGTCGTCACCCTGACGTACAACGGCGCGGGCTACGCGGGTGCGAAGACCCCCTCGTCCGCGGACATCGTCAAGGGCGCCCAGAAGGCGGCGAAGGAAGCGATCGCCGCGGTCGAGAAGACCGCCGACGCCGGGGGCGCTGCGAAGGGCGACGCCGACGGCACGAAGGCCGAGGACGCGAAGAAGGACGCGGCCGGCGCGAAGGGTGACGCCGAGGGCGAGGACAGCCCCAAGTCGAAGGCCACGCCCAAGTCGTGACCTGACGGCCTCGCGGATCGCCAATCCGCAGGTCCAGCACGTGCGTTGGAGAGCCCGGCCCCCTCGGGGGCCGGGCTTTCCCCCTCCCCGCGCAACGAAACTCGTACGCATGTGCCAGGCTGTCCCCTCGCCGGGCGTCGAACGCCCGGCCGACAAACAAGCCGGGCACAGAGGTCGGTTCGGGTAGCAGAGGTCGGGGAGGGGATCGCTGGTGGCTGCGATGCAGCTGACACGCACGCACCGCATACTCATCGGGGTCGTCATCGCCGGTGCGGTGGTCATCGCCGCGATCGGCTTCGCGGGTTCCTACGCCGCCGTGCGCGAGCTCGCGGAGAAGAAGGGCTTCGGGACGTTCTCCCTGGTCTTCCCGATCGGCATCGACGCGGGCATCTGCGTCCTGCTCGCCCTGGACCTCCTGCTCACCTGGATGCGGATCCCGTTCCCGCTGCTGCGCCAGACGGCGTGGCTGCTGACCGCCGCGACGATCGCGTTCAACGGCGCCGCCTCCTGGCCCGACCCGCTGGGCACCGCGATGCACGCGGTGATCCCGGTGCTGTTCGTCGTCTCCGTCGAGGCCGCCCGGCACGCGGTGGGCCGGATCGCGGACATCACGGCCGACAAGCACATGGAGGGCGTCCGCCTCACCCGCTGGCTGCTCTCCCCCGTCCCCACGTTCAAGCTGTGGCGGCGGATGAAGCTGTGGGAGCTGCGCAGTTACGAGCAGGTCATCAAGCTCGAACAGGACCGGCTGATCTACCAGGCCCGGCTCCAGGCCCGCTTCGGCCGCAACTGGCGGCGCAAGGCCCCGGTCGAGTCGATGATGCCGCTGCGCCTCGCGAAGTACGGCGTTCCGCTCGCGGACACCGGCCCGGCCGGGCTGGCCGCCGCCGGGATCGAACCGGCCCTGCTGCCGCCGGCGCCCGTCGCGGCCGACCGCCCGAAGGCCGAACTGCCGTACGAGCCCCAGCAGCAGCACCGGCAGCACGACGGCCAGGAGCACGGGCAGCACGGCCAGGAGCACCAAGAGCACGGGCCCCAGCACGAGCAGGCCCAGCCCCACCCGCCGCAGCAACAGCCCCACCCCGCCTCGCTCCAGAAGCAGGCCCCGCCAGGCCCGCCGACCCACGACAGCCCCTGGTTCGCCGCCCAGAAGCTGCCGGACAACGTCCACGAGAGCGCGTACAACCCGCAGTACGTCGAGGGGCTGGAGCCCACCCCCGTCCAGATCCCCGCAGGCCCCGGCCGCACCCGGCCGCTGGGTGACGTCGGCACCATCGGAGCGGTCCCGCGCCCCCGCCAGGAGGAGCCGTCCCCCGAGCCGCCCGAGGCTCCGGCCCCCGAGGAGGCCCCGCAGGTGGAGGAGTGGCCCATGGAGGACACCGACTTCGCCAGGGAGGCGTACGAGGTGTTCAGCGACTACACCGACGAGCAGGGGCAGCACCCGTCCCTGGAGGTCCTGGACATCCACCTGGCCGATACGCGCAACGTCCGCCACCCGCGCTCCAGGCAACTGCTCCAGCAGCTGATGCCGCAGTTCAGGGAGGCCTACGCGCAGCAGGCGACCGCCGACCAGCCCGCCTGAGACGCAGACGTAGGCGCAGACGGACAGCAGACCTGGAACAACAGACGAAGACGTGCGGCAGACGAAAGGGC
>NZ_JBHXPF010000018.1:0-92920 GCF_042718715.1 Streptomyces sp. NPDC058576
GTGGTCGCCGTCTCCGCGCGGTACCGCACACCGCGCATCAGCTCGCCGTCGGTGATCCCCGTCGCCACGAAGAACACGTTGTCACCGCTGACCAGGTCGTCGGTCGACAGCACCCGGTCCAGATCGTGGCCCGCGTCCAGCGCCTTCTGCCGCTCCGCCGCGTCCTTGGGCCAGAGCTTGCCCTGGATGACGCCGCCGAGGCACTTTATGGCGCACGCCGAGATGATGCCCTCGGGCGTCCCGCCGACGCCCATCAGCAGGTCGATGCCGGTGCCCTCGCGAGCCGCCATGATCGAGCCCGCGACGTCGCCGTCGGAGATGAACTTGATCCGCGCGCCGGTCTCCCGGATCTCCTTGACGATGCCCTCGTGGCGGGGCCGGTCGAGGATGACGACGGTGACGTCCTCGGGCGCGGAGTTCTTCGCCCTGGCCACGCGCCGGATGTTCACCGCCACGGGCGCGTTGATGTCGACGAAGTCCGCCGCCTCGGGCCCCGTGACCAGCTTGTCCATGTAGAAGACCGCGGACGGGTCGAACATCGCGCCGCGGTCGGCCGCCGCCAGCACGGCGATGGCGTTCGGCATGCCCTTGGCGTTGAGCGTGGTGCCGTCGATCGGGTCGACCGCGATGTCGACCTCGGCGCCGGTGCCGTCGCCGACCCGCTCGCCGTTGAACAGCATGGGGGCTTCGTCCTTCTCGCCCTCGCCGATGACGACGACGCCGTTCATCGAGACGGTCGAGACGAGGGTCCGCATGGCCTTCACGGCGGCGCCGTCGGCGCCGATCTTGTCGCCGCGGCCCACCCAGCGCCCGGCCGCCATGGCAGCGGCCTCGGTGACCCGGACCAACTCCAGGGCCAGGTTGCGGTCGGGGGCCTCCGGGGAGACCTCCAGTTGGGACGGCAGATGATGCTCGGACATCGGAGCGCACCTTTCTGTACGGCGACGACCGGATATGAGGGTGCTGTGACTCTATCGGTAGGTCGATAAAATGAGCAGAGCGGGTCACGCATGAGCACCGCGGAGTCGCGGCCGGGACAGGCACCCTGCGGCCGGGCGAGTCAGGCCGCGTGCCACCATGGATCCCGTGGCAAGCAAGCGAGGCAAGCAGACAGTCCGGGACATGTTCCTGTCGACTTTGGTGATCGCCGCCTGCGCGGGGGTCATATACCTCTTCATTCCGAAGGACGAGCACGCCGACCCGATCAAGGCGGTCGACTTCACCGTGGAGCTGGCGACGGTGCGGACCGCGGCCCCCTACCCGGTGGCCGCGCCGGAGGGCCTGCCGGAGAAGTGGAAGGCAACCTCGGTCAGGTACGACGACGCCGAGGGCAAGGCCTGGCACCTGGGCTTCCTCGACCCGGACCGCAGGTACGTCGCGGTCGAGCAGTCCACCACCGCGGCGCGCACGTACGTCCCCGACGTCAGCCAGAAGGCGAAGGACACCGGCCGGACCGAGACGGTGGCGGGCAAGGAGTGGCAGGTCTGGGAGGGCGCGAAGTACGACGCCCTCGTCCTGCCCGGGAAGGGCCACACCACGGTGGTGACCGGCTCGGCGCCGAAGGAGAGCCTGGTCGAGATGGCCGCCGCCCTGAGGACGACGCCGCCGCCCGCGACGCCGGCCTCCTGACGCGACCACGCGAACTGACGCGACCACGCGAAGGGCCCCGGAACACCAGGTGTTCCGGGGCCCTTCGCGTGTGCGGGAGCCGCGCGTGCTCGGCTCAGACGGTGGTGATGACCTCGTCGAAGGAGAGGCGCGGGCTGCGCGGGAACCAGGCGTCCTCGCCAGGCTTGCCGATGTTGACGACCATCAGCGGGGCGTGGTCGTCGTCCAGGAACTCCTTCTGGACGCCCGCGGCGTCGTAGCCGGTCATCGGGCCGGCGGCCAGGCCGGCGGCGCGGACGCCGATGATGAAGTAGGCGGCCTGGAGCGCGGCGTTGAGGCCGGCGGCCGACTCACGGACCGGGCGCTCCGCGAAGAACATGTCCTTGGCCTGCGGGAAGTGCGGGAGCAGCGCCGGGAGCTCCTCGTGGAACTCGTTGTCGGCGGCCAGGATCGCGACCAGCGGGGCCGTGGCGGTCTTCGGGCGGTTGCCTTCGGCCATGTGCTGCACCAGGCGCTCGCGACCCTCGGCGGAGCGGACCAGGACGACGCGCAGCGGCGACTGGTTGAAGGCGGTCGGGCCGAACTTGACCAGGTCGTAGATCGCCTGGACCTGCTCGTCGGTCACCGGCTCGTCGGTGAAGGTGTTGGCGGTGCGGGCCTCACGGAAGAGGAGGTCCTGGGCGGCGGGGTCGAGAACGAGGGACATCTGGTGCAAACCTTCCGAACGAACGCGGTGGGGAGAGCTCGAAGGTACGCCAGAGTTAGGTTAACTTTCAACTAAAACCGGAACCGAGTGATCCATTACACACCATTGCATGATGCAGCTACTTGGCGTGAGGCTCTCGGCTCAGCCCTCGTCGGCGCTGTCCTGCGGGCGGGCCAGCGCCGCGTCCAACCGGGCGCGGGCGCCCTCCAGCCAGTGCCGGCAGACCTTCGCCAGCTCCTCGCCCCGCTCCCACAGGGCCAGCGACTCCTCCAGCGTCGTGCCGCCCGCCTCCAGCCGGCGCACGACCTCGATCAGCTCGTCGCGCGCCTGCTCGTACCCGAGCGTGCCCGTGGCGGCAGCCGCCGCCGTACCGTCGTCCGTCATGTGATCCACCCTAAATGTGAGCTGCTACGTCATCGTGGGCACTGCCCCGGGCGCCGTCCCGCCGGCTCACCCGTCCACCCGCACCGTGAACTCGCCCTCCGACACCCGCGCCCGCAGCGGCTCGCCCGGGGCCCCGGCCTCGTCGGGGGAGCGCACCACATGGCCGTCGGGCCGCTGGAGCACCGCGTATCCCCGCTCCAGGGTCGCGGCCGGCGACAGCGAGACGACCCGGGCGAGCGTGTGCGACAGCTCGGAGTCGGCCCGGTCCAGCAGATGGCCCAGCACTCGGCGGCTGCGCCCGAGGAGCGCGTCCACCTCGGCCTCGCGCTCGTCCACCAGCCGCTGGGGCCGCTCCATCGCGGGGCGGCCCAGCGCGTGCGCGAGCCCCCGCTCCTCGCGGTCCAGCAGCCCCCGAACGGTGCGCAGCGCCCGGTCCCGCAACTGCTGCACCCGCTCCAGCTCCTCGCCCACGTCCGGGACGACCTTCTTGGCCGCGTCCGTGGGCGTGGAGGCGCGCAGATCGGCGACCAGGTCCAGCAGCGGGGAGTCCGGCTCGTGCCCGATCGCGGAGACCACCGGCGTACCGCAGGCGGCCACGGTCCGGATCAGCTGCTCGTCGGAGAACGGCAGCAGATCCTCGACGCTGCCGCCGCCCCGGGCCACCACGATCACGTCGACCTCGTCGAGCGCGTCCAGCTCCTCGACCGCCTGCACCACCTGGGCGACCGCGTTCACCCCCTGGACGGCGGTGTTACGGACCTCGAAGCGCACGGCGGGCCAGCGGCGGCGGGCGTTCTCCAGGACGTCGCGCTCGGCGGCGGAGGCCCGCCCGCAGACCAGCCCGATCAGCTGCGGCAGGAAGGGGAGCGGCTTCTTCCGGTCCAGCGCGAAGAGCCCCTCGGCGGCGAGCGACTTCTTCAGCTGCTCCAGCCGCACGAGCAGTTCGCCGATGCCGACCGGCCGTATGTCGGTGGCCCGCAGCGACAACTGCCCCCGGGGCGCGTACCACTCGGGCTTGGCCAGCACGACGACGCGCGCGCCCTCGGTCACGACGTCGGCGATCCGGTCGAAGACCTGCCGGAAACAGGTCACGCTCACCGAGATGTCGTGGGAAGGATCGCGCAGCGTAAGAAAGACGACCCCGGCTCCCGGCCGCCGCGACAGCTGGGTGATCTGCCCCTCCACCCAGATGGCGCCGAGCCGGTCGATCCACCCGCCGATGAGCCGGGACACCTCACCGACGGGCAGCGGCGCTTCCGCGGACGTGTTGAGAGCCATACGGGCGAGCGTATCGGCAGCCACCGACAGGAACCCCGCCCCGCGCGGCGGACCGCGGCCCATCCGGCGCAGGGCCGTGCCCGAACAACGGGGGCCCACCGGGCACTCGGCCGTACGGAACAACTGCGGCCCCCACCGGGCACATGGCCGTAAGGAACAACCGCGGCCCCACCCGGCGCAGGGCCGTACCCGAACAACCGCGGGCCCCACCCGGCACCCGGCCGTACGGAACAACTGCGGGCCCCCGGCACTCGGCCGGCGTACGGAACAGGGGGCTCACCCCCTACGCGCCCCCCGCCCCCTACGCGCCCCCCGGCCCCTCCGCGCCCTTCCGGCGGCCCGTCCCCTGCACCGCCAATACCACGAGCCCCACCCCGAGCCAGCAGAGGCCCACCACCTGGGCGGACGTCGTCGCCTCCACGATGACCGCGACCAGGATGCCCGCGCCGACCACCGGCACGAGGACGTGCCGCCACCACACCGGCGGCCCCGCCATCCGGCGTACGGCGAACCAGCCGACCACCGACGCGTGCAGCAGGATGAACGCCGTCAGCGCGCCGATGTCCACCACCGAGACCAGATGGTCCAGCCCGTCGTCGCGCCGGGCCGCCCACACCGCGGCCACCAGCGTCACGATCGCCGCCCCCAGGATCGCCACCCGCGGCACGCCCGACGTCCGGTCGACCTTCGCGAGGAACGGCGGCAGCCGCCGCTCCCGGGCCATCGCGAAGACGAGCCGCCCGGCGGCGGCCTGTCCCGCCAGCGCGGCGAACGCGGCCCCGATCGCCTTGCTCACCGCCACCAGATCGTGCAGCCAGGTCCCCACCGAGGCGTCCACCGCGTCGTAGAACGCCGACCCCTGCGCCGCCGGGTCCGCCGCCAGCTCCGCCGAGCTCACCGGCTCCAGCAGCGCCGCCAGGTACGACTGCGCGACGAACAGGACCCCGGCCAGCACCAGGCAGAACAGCACCGCCCGCGCCACCTTCTGCGAGCCGCCCGTCACCTCCTCGGCGAACGAGGCGATGGCGTCGAAGCCCAGATACGACAGCACGGCGATCGACACGGCCCCCAGCACCGCCGCCATGGAGAACCCGGTGTCCCCGGTCAGCGGCGTCAGCCAGCCGCGCTGCGCCCCGTCCCGTACGAGGACGACCACGGCCGAGACCACGAAGACCAGCAGCACCACGATCTCCATGGCCAGCACGGCGAACCCGACGCGGGCGGCCGCCCGTACGCCCCACAGGTTGAGCAGGGTGGTCACGAGCACCGCGATCGCGGTCCACACCCACCGCGAGACCTCCGGGACGAGCGCGTTCATCGCGATCCCCGAGAAGAGATAGGCGACGGCCGGGATCAGCAGATAGTCGAGCATCGCCATCCACCCGGCGATGAACCCCGGCCCTTCGCCGAGTCCCTTGCGGGCATACGTGAAGACCGAACCGGCGAAGGGGGCGACCCGCACCATCTGGGCGTAACTGAAGGCGGTGAAGCCCATGACCACCGTGGCCACGAGGTAGACGAGCGCGACCGCGCCGTCGGACTTCGCATCCAGGGTCCCGAACACCCCGACGGGGGCCATCGGGGCGATGAAGAGGAGCCCGTAGACGACCAGATCCCGGAAGCCCAGCGTCCGCCGCAGCCCGCCCGTCTCCGTACTGCTGCCCGACCCTCCCTCCTTACCGCGGCCCGAACCTCCCCCCGTACCGCCGCCCGGCCCACTCCCCGTACCCGTACCGCTCCCGGAACCGCTCTCCGACACCGAGGTCACCACCCCTTCATGACTGTCCGCGACTTCTCGCACCCGCACCGCGACCAGTGTCCCGATCCGGCCGTCCTCGCGCCTGTTCGCCACGGCCTTACGATGGGACGCATGACTGCCACCCCTGCCCGCCGTGTCCTGCTCGCCGCACCCCGTGGCTACTGCGCGGGCGTGGACCGTGCCGTGATCGCCGTCGAGAAGGCCCTGGAGCAGTACGGGGCCCCGATCTACGTCCGCCACGAGATCGTGCACAACAAGTACGTCGTGCAGACCCTGGAGAAGAAGGGTGCGATCTTCGTGGACATCACCGCGGAGGTGCCCGAGGGCTCCATCGTGATGTTCTCCGCGCACGGAGTCGCGCCCACCGTCCACGCGGAGGCCGCCGAGCGCAAGCTCGCGACCATCGACGCGACCTGCCCGCTGGTCACCAAGGTCCACAAGGAAGCCGTCCGGTACGCCAAGGAGGACTACGACATCCTCCTGATCGGCCACGAGGGGCACGAGGAGGTCATCGGCACCTCCGGCGAGGCCCCCGACCACATCACCCTGGTCGACGGCCCCGAGGACGTCGCGAACGTCGAGGTCCGCGACGAGTCGAAGGTCGTCTGGCTCTCCCAGACGACCCTCTCCGTCGACGAGACGATGGAGACGGTGGACGCGCTCAAGTCGAAGTTCCCCAACCTCCTCTCGCCGCCCAGCGACGACATCTGCTACGCCACGCAGAACCGCCAGATCGCGGTGAAGAAGCTGGCCGAGGACGCCGAGCTGGTCATCGTGGTCGGCTCCAAGAACTCCTCGAACTCCATCCGCATGGTCGAGGTCGCCCTGGACGCCGGCGCCCCCGCCGCCCACCTGGTCGACTTCGCGAGCGAGATCGACGAGGCCTGGCTGGAGGGCGTGACCACGGTCGGCCTGACCTCCGGGGCCTCGGTCCCGGACGTCCTGGTCGACGGCGTCCTGGAATGGCTCGCGGAGCGCGGTTACGCGGACGTGGAGACGGTGAAGACGGCCGACGAGTCGATCACCTTCTCCCTCCCCAAGGAGCTGCGCCGCGACCTGCGCGCCGAGGCCGCCGCCCTTTCCGCCGAGTAGCCGCGCAAGGGGCCCGGCCTGCCCGTACCGTGGGTGCCATGGAGATCTTCGGCGTGGACATCGGCGGATCCGGGATCAAGGGCGCTCCCGTGGACCTGGACCGCGGAGACCTGGCGCAGGAGCGCCACAAAGTGCTGACACCGCACCCGGCCACGCCCGAGGGCGTGGCCGACGGCGTTGCCGAGGTCGTCGGCCACTTCAACTGGTCGGGCCCCGTCGGCATCACGTTTCCCGGGGTCGTCACGGACGGCATCACGCGCACCGCGGCCAATGTCGACAAGGGCTGGGTCGACACGGATGCCCGCACGCTGCTGGGCGAGCGGATCGGTCAGCCCGTCACCCTGCTGAACGACGCGGACGCGGCCGGGGTCGCCGAGATGACCTTCGGCGCGGGCAAGGGCCGTACGGGCACGGTCATCCTGCTGACCTTCGGTACGGGCATCGGCAGCGCGCTCTTCACCGACGGCAGGCTCGTCCCCAACACCGAGCTGGGCCACCTGGAGCTGCACGGCCACGACGCGGAGAAGCACGCCTCCACGAAGGCCAAGGAGGACGAGGACCTGAGCTGGCAGCACTGGGCGCACCGGGTCCAGAAGTACCTGCTGCACGTGGAGATGCTGTTCTCGCCCGAGCTGTTCATCATCGGCGGCGGCGTGAGCCGCAAGGCGGACAAGTTCCTGCCGCTGATCGATAAGGTCCGGGCCGAGATGGTCCCGGCGCAGCTCCAGAACAACGCGGGCATCGTGGGAGCGGCGATGGCGGCGGCGGGCTCGGCACCGGGCCAGGGCTGAGCGGGGCGGCCGGGGACCGAGCGGGGCGGCCGGGGACCGAGTGGGGCGGCCGGGCCCCGCGCGGGGACTGAGCGGGGCGGCCGGGGACCGAGCGGGGGTGGCAGGCGCTGAGCCGGGCTCGCGAGGACTGACCTCGGCCGGCCCGGCGGGCGTCAGGGCCGCTGAGGGCGCCGGACCACCGCCGGGCCGGCCCCGGCCCGTACGGGCTTCGCGGCAGCGGCCGCGGCCGCTGCGGGGGCGGGGCCGGCGGCGGTGGGGGTGTGGGGGCGGGGGGCCGGCCGGCCGCCCGCGGCCCGGGGCGCCCGGTCACCGGCGGGCCCGCGCCCCTGGGCCAGGACGTACCGTCGCCGGGCCCGCATCAGCCGCACCTTGCGTACGGTGGCGATGAGGCCCGCGACGAGCGTTCCGCCGTACAGCCACCCGGCGTGCACGGCGAGGGCGGTGACCAGGCCCATGACCTGCCCGCCGAAGCCTTCGGACCCCCCGGAGATCGGGAACACCCCGACGGCGAAGGCGATCGGCACACTGATCGGCGCGGTGACGAGGTCGGCGGGCCGGACCCAGAATGCGGTGAGCGCGCTGACGGGCAGGAAGAGCAGCCCGTAGACGAGCTCCGAGCTGTCGAACAGCAGCCGGTCGACGCAGGCGAGCACGAACATGGTGAGGGCGGCGAACAGCCCTGCCCCGATCCCGGTGAGCCGCGGGTTGGGGAACCGCCGCAACGCGAGGACCACGGGCGGCACGCTGCGCACCCGTACCCGGTACACGGCGGAACTCTCACCGGGGGAACCACCCGGCGAGGGCGGGGCGGGCGCGGCCTGCGGGGGCTGCCTGCGCTGCGGGGGACGTGTCCTGTGCTGCTCCACCTGCACAACGTAGGTCGCGGGAGGCGGGGAATCAGGCGTTGGACACGCGCTTTGGCCGACCTTGGGGTTGCGTTCGATGCCACACGGCCGAAAGCCGCACTGTTCGGACGGGCGGTGCGGGCCCGCAAACCGCACTGTTCGGGCCCGTGGGGCGGCCCCGTAAACTGGAGAATCGGTCCCACTCCGGGACCCGGCTGTCCCGGCCCGAAACGCCGAGCCGGACCCGGACGGCCCTGACCCCCTCCTCACTCCAGGAAGTCGCCAAAGTGTCGCTCACGATCGGAATCGTCGGTCTGCCGAATGTCGGCAAGTCGACCCTGTTCAACGCCCTGACCAAGAACGACGTGCTGGCGGCCAACTACCCGTTCGCCACGATCGAGCCGAACGTCGGCGTGGTCGGCGTCCCGGACCCGCGCCTCAACAAGCTCGCGGAGATCTTCAGCTCCCAGCGGCTCCTCCCGGCGACGGTGGACTTCGTCGACATCGCCGGCATCGTCCGGGGCGCGTCGGAGGGTGAGGGCCTGGGGAACAAGTTCCTGGCGAACATCCGCGAGTCCGACGCGATCTGCCAGGTCATCCGCGCCTTCAAGGACGAGAACGTCGTCCACGTCGACGGCAAGGTCTCGCCGAAGGACGACATCGAGACGATCAACACCGAGCTGATCCTCGCCGACCTCCAGTCCGTCGAGAAGGCCGTCCCGCGCCTGACGAAGGAGTCCCGCCTCCAGAAGGAGAAGGTCGCGGTCCTCGCCGCGGTCGAGGAGGCGCAGAAGATCCTGGAGTCCGGCCAGACGCTCTTCGCCGCGGGCATCACGGCATCCACGGAGAGGGGCCGGCTCCTCCACGAGCTGCACCTGCTCACCGTCAAGCCGTTCCTGTACGTCTTCAACGTCGACGAGGACGAGCTGGTCGACGAGGACTTCAAGAACGAGCAGCGCGCCCTGGTCGCCCCCGCCGAGGCGATCTTCCTGAACGCCAAGATCGAGTCAGAGCTGATCGAGCTCGACGACGACGAGGCCCTCGAACTGCTCCAGTCCATGGGCCAGGAAGAGCCCGGCCTCGCCACCCTCGGCCGCGTTGGCTTCGAGACCCTGGGCCTCCAGACCTACCTCACGGCAGGCCCGAAGGAAGCCCGCGCGTGGACCATCAAGAAGGGCGCCACGGCCCCGGAGGCGGCCGGTGTGATCCACACCGACTTCCAGAAGGGCTTCATCAAGGCGGAGATCGTCTCCTTCGCCGACCTGGTGGAGACCGGCTCGGTCGCCGAGGCCCGCGCCAAGGGCAAGGCCCGTATGGAGGGCAAGGACTACGTCATGCAGGACGGGGACGTGGTGGAGTTCCGCTTCAACGTCTGATACGTCCCGCGAAAGGCCGCCTGACCTGCGACGGAGCAGGTAGGGCGGCCTTTGCGGTCCGCAGCGTCGTTACGGGACCAGGACGATCTTTCCTGTGGTGTGGCCGGCTGCGATCTCGCGGTGGGCGGCGGCTGCCTCACGCAGCGGGTAACTGCCCTCGACGACGACGCGCAGTCGGCCGGCCGCCGCTGCTTCCGTGAGCTGCAGGCGGGCGGCTTCCCGGATCTCGGTGCCGGGGTCCGCGCCGGGTGCGCCACCCAGGAGCTTGATTCCAGCGCGGCTCCCGCGCTCGTAGCCGGCGATGGTGGCGATACGGAGGGGGTTCGGCACCAGTTCCACGGAGACGTCGACGGCCTCGTCGGTGCCCACGAGGTCGGCTGCCGCGTCCACGCCCTCCGGCGCGATCTCGCGCACCCGATCCGCCAGCCCCGGCCCGTAAGCGACCGGCGTCGCTCCCAGGTCCCGTAGCAGATCGTGCTTGGCCTTGCTCGCTGTGGCCACCACAGTGGCGCCACGTGCCACCGCGAGTTGCACGGCCACGAGGCCGACCCCTCCCGAGGCGCCATGGACCAGCACCGTCTCACCCTTGGCCAGGCCGATCGCTTCGAGAACATGGACGGCCGTGACACCGGCGGCCAACAGCCCGCCGGCCTGCTCCCAGGACAGGGTCGCGGGCTTGGGCACCACGGAGGAGGCCGGTACGACGATTTCGTCGGCGTAGGCGCCCGGCGCGGAATACGCGATCACTTCATCACCGACCGCGATGGGACCCGCGGGGCCGACCGCGTCGGCACCGACCGCGGTCACCACGCCGGCCGCCTCGACACCGAGCCGCAGCGGCAGGTTCTCCGGATCGGTACCGAACATGCCGCTGTACACCTTGTAGTCGAAGGGATTGACACCGGCCGCACGGACCGAGATGCGCACCTGATCCGACGTCGGCTCCGCGACCGCGACGGTGGTCACGGAAAGAACCTCGGGGCCTCCATAGGCCGCTGCCACGACTGCCACTGCCTCTTTTGATTCGCTCATACCGGAAGGCAACGGCTGCGCCAGGCACGGTATTCCGCCATTTCCCGTGCGCGGTGGCAGGGGTTCGGATTGGTCTCCCGGCGGAGTCGTGACCGGCCGTCACTCAGCCCCGATCGCGAAAGCCCCGGAGAGAAACGGGCCGTGACCGATAGGGCGACCGATGCGCGAGCGCAGGCCGTCGCAGTACGTTCGCACCTGCTCAAGGGTATGTGAGGCCCTCAACACCGATCTGGGAGTCATTTGATGAGGTCTGCCTGTTGTCACCATGGCGCCGGCGGCGCTTCGCGACAAACCCACGGCGCATGACGACGACCGCGCGAGCCGCCGTCCTCGAATCGCCGGACGGTCCGTTCGAATTCCGCGAGATCGAGATCGAAGACCCCCGGCCCGACGAGGTACTGGTCCGCATGGTCGCGACCGGAATATGCGCGACCGACGCTCATGTGCGGGCGCAACGCATGGCGACGCCGCTACCCGTCGTGCTGGGGCACGAGGGTGCGGGAATCGTGGAACGTGTGGGGGCCGCTGTCACCACGGTCGAGCCCGGCGACCACGTCGTCCTTTCGTACCACTCGTGCGGCCACTGCAAGCCGTGCATGTCCTCGCACGCGGCCTACTGCGACAACGTCTGGCAGGCGAACTTCGCCGGGGCCCGCCTGGACGGCTCGAACGGCCTGCACGTCGCCCATGGTGCCGAGCCGCACGGTCACTTCTTCGGCCAGTCCTCGTTCTCCACCCACGCTCTGGCCCATCAACGGAACACGATCAAGGTCCCCCGCGATCTGCCTCTCGACGTCATGGCTCCGTTGGGGTGCGGTCTGCAGACAGGCGCGGGCGCCGTCCTCAAGGCCCTCGCCGTCCCGGCGGGCGCCTCCTTCGTCGTGTTCGGCGTGGGCGCGGTGGGCCTGGCAGCGGTCATGGCGGCTCGCGTCGTGGGTGCCACCACCGTCGTCGCCGTCGACGTCGACGCCGACCGGCTCGAACTGGCCCGCGATCTGGGAGCGACGCACACCGTCAACCCCGGCCAGGTCGAGGATCTTGTCGGCGCGCTCCGCGCCATCGAGAAGCGTGGTCTGGAGTACGTCCTCGACACGAGCGGCCGCCCGGAGAATCTCGACGCCGGAGTCGGTGCCTTGGCACCGATGGGCCGATTCGGCTTCGTAGCGTTCCACGAGGGGGCCGGCGCCGTGATGGACGCGGGCCGGCTCACGCTCGGTCAGTCGCTGCAGGGAATCATCCAGGGAGATGCCGTCTCGTCGCTGCTGATCAACGACCTTGCCCATCTCTATCGAGCGGGCCGGTTCCCGATCGACCGGCTGTTGTCCTTCTACGAGTTCTCCGACATCAACACGGCGTTCGACGACGCGGGTTCTGGCCACGTCACCAAGGCGATCCTTCGATTCACGCAACCGGGATGAGCCGCCCGTTCGACAGATTTCCCCAAAAGCCAGAGAGGCGTACCGCGATGTGCCAGAAAAGTCAGATACCCATCAGTGCCGAAGACACCCAGAGCTTCTACGGGATTGACCACTATGGGTTCCCCCGGGCGGGGGCAGACGACCCCGTGGACCCCGAGGGATACTATCCCCCCTATTTCCAGAGTGAGCACTTCCAGAAGTACGGCTACCACGTCGAAGAACTGCGCGGCGGTTTCTACTGGGTCACCAGCGCCGGCTACGACGCCGGGTTCGTGGTGACCGAACAGGGCGTGGTCGCGATCGACGCACCACCGACACTGGGCGAGAACATGCTGGCGGCGATCGAGGACGTCACCGACCAGCCGGTGACGCATGTGATCTACAGTCACTGGCACGCCGACCACATCGGCGCGGCCTCCGTGTTCGGTCCCGACGTCGAGATCGTCGCCCACCGCATCACCAAGGAACTCCTGGAGCGCTTTCCCGACCCGCGGCGTCCCCTGCCGACGACGACCTTCGACGACGAGTTCGTTCTCGAAGTGG
This sequence comes from Streptomyces sp. NPDC058576, assembly GCF_042718715.1. Classification (NCBI taxonomy): domain Bacteria; kingdom Bacillati; phylum Actinomycetota; class Actinomycetes; order Kitasatosporales; family Streptomycetaceae; genus Streptomyces; species Streptomyces sp. NPDC058576. Next base: position 12,833 of record NZ_JBHXPF010000018.1, read on the forward strand.
GCGGTGTGACCCTGGAGCTCTCCTACAAGGGTGAGAACCACTGCCCCGGCAACATCTTCATCTACGCACCACAGCAGAAGGTGCTCACTGCTGTGGACATCGTCAGTCCGGGAAGCGTCACGTTCATGCACTGCGATGCCTCGCAGAACATCTCCGGCTGGTACGAGGCGCAGTCGCAGATCCTTGAGTACGACTTCGACTTCTTCGTCGGCGGGCACCACATGCATTACGGCACCTACGAGCAGGTCACGCTGTGCGTGGAGTACTTCGCCGATGTTCTCGAGGGCGCGACGGAGGCGGTCGAGCGGTTCAGCCGTTCCGACGCGCTCGCCGACATCGTGAGCAGCACCGGCTGGGAGAGGATCTTCGTCGGCACGGAGAACTGGATCAGTTCCATGGCGAACTACGCCACCCATCACGTCCTGGAGAAGAAGACCAGTGACGGCCGGCTCTGGTGGGAGCGGCTGGCGGGCGCCACCACCCAGACCAAGTACCACGCCTACACCGTGCTGGAGTCGATCCGGCTGGAGCGGCCCCGCCCCAACTACCGTCTGCGAGGCGAGAATCCTCCGGTCTTCCTGACCTGACGCCGTCCCGGACAGCGTGACCGCGTGCGCGGTGCGTCGGACTCTGCCGAATCGGACGCACCGCGCACACGACCGTGACGCATCGCCGAGGGCACGCGAGCAGGGTCTCCCCCGCGAAGCAGCCGGCCGAAGCTCATTCCTGAAGTAATGGAGTTCGCATGCGTATCGGGTTCTCGCTTCCTCAGTACGGCGCCATGGCTCAGGAGCTCGGAAAGCTGGCCGACTTCGCCCGGCAGGCTGAGGAACTCGGCGCCGACAGCCTCTGGGTGGGTGACCGCGTACTGGCCGCCGTGCATCCCAGCGTGGGCTATATGGGCACGGACACGATTCCGTGGCAGCTGCGCACCATGCTCGACCCGTTCGTGGCGCTCAGTGTCGCCGCGAACGCCACCGAACGGGTGCTGCTGGGCACCTCCGCGCTCATCGCACCCTGGTACTCCCCTCTGCTTCTCGCCCGGTCGCTGACCGGTGTCGACGTGGTGAGCGGGGGTCGTCTCGTACCCGGCCTCGGCACTGGCTGGTCGCCCGAGGAGTACCAGGGCGTCGGCGTTCCCTGGAAGGAGCGGGGAGCGCGACTGGACGAGTGCCTGGACGTGCTGGAAGCCGTGTGGACCACCGAGCCCGTCGCCCGACACGACGGCAGGCACTACGCCTTCCCGGCCGCCCATATCGGACCCAAGCCGCTCCAACGCCCCCGGCCCCCGATCTATCTGTCCGGCTTCGCCCCGGCCGCCCAACGCCGGGCGGCCCGCCGCGCGGACGGCATACTTCCGGTCGCGGTGCCCGTCCGAGGCTCCGCATTCGACCCTGCCACCGTGATCGACCAACCGCTGCGGCAGGTCCGCCGCATCGCCGAGGCCGAAGGCCGCGACCCGGCCGGCATCGACGCCATCCTGAGGATCAACCCCACCGCCGGGTCGACCGTGCCGGAGATCGCGGACATCATCCTCCGTACGGGAGACGAGACCACCGTCGACCATGTCTTCGTCGACTTCGTCCACGTGGCCGACCAAGGCGTGGACCAGGCACTCGAACTGATCCGCAGGACACTCGAGCTGACCCGCTGAGAACCCCAGCGCACAGAAGCCCCGCCGGATCACTGTTCTCCCGGGCCCCGTTGTCGTGGCGGTCCCTCGCGCGTTGTCGAGGTTGTGGCATAGAGCCAACGGCGAAGGGCGAGGGTCACGGTCGGCATCATCAGATACGTCATCAACGTACTGAACAGCAGAGCGAGAACGAACACGCGCGCCAGCAGCGGCCATGCACTGAGTGCCGGCCCCAGGAGGCCGTTGCCTATCAGAGAAATCGGAAGTACCGCCGCGAGGGCGGCGAGCGCCATCTTCCACCGGGGCGGCGCCGGCACGGTCGCGCCGTGTGGAGCGGTGAACAAGGTCTCCATTCCCGCGAGTTCCCGCCGGGCCACCTCGGTCTGATGATGACCCTCACAGTTGTCGAACAGCGCTGCTCGTTCCCGCGATGTCGTCCAGCCCCGCGCGGACTCGTGATCGCGGAATCGATGGATCAGCACCCACGGCCCGGCGGCTGTCGGAGGTCGGAACAACCCGTCCCCCAAGTGGCCGGGAAAGGTGGAGGCGGTGGTGGTCACCCGCCCGAACCACTCCTGGAAGTCCTGCTCGTAGCCGGGCTCCACGGCGCGCGCGGTGAGCAGGGTGACGTCGGTCCGGCCGGCCTCGTCCGCCTCGTCAGCCGGAGGCACGGCGACCGTCCCCCGCGGGGTCTCCTTGCTGGAACCGCGGCATGTCGTCGCTGTTCCACGCGTTCACCGCGCCCTGGAACCGACGTGGGTGCGGCAGAGCTCGGTCCGCGTGTTGATGCCGAGCTTGGCGAACACGTTCCCGAGGTGGTGGCCCACGGTGCGGTGGCTGATCCGCAGCTGTACGGCGATCTCACGGTTCGTCAGTTGCTCGGCGGCCAACTGAGCTACGCGCTCCTCCTGGGCGGTGAGCCGGCTCACCGCCCAGGTGTCCGAGGTCCCCCGACGTCCCGGCGGCCCGGTAAGGTCCTGCTCGCGCTGCGCGCGCCGGTGCAGGGGCTGGGCCCCGAGCCGGCCGAACACCTCCAGGGCGGCCCCTATCCGGACGCGCGCGTCGATCCGCCGACGGCTCCGTCGCAACCACTCGCCGTAGAACAACTGAGCGCGTGCGTGGAGCAGAGGGTGGGATCGGGCACCCGGCACGTCGAGCGCGGCCCGGAAGGAACTCTCCGCGCCGGGGCCTCCCAGGAGCGCGCGAGCGAGGTGGGCGGCGCAGCGTGCCCACGGCGCTCCGGTGCGCCGCGCCCAGGCTTCCAGCGCGCGCACCCGTTCCTCCGCGAGGTCGTGTCTTCCGACGTGTACGGCAGCCTCGGCGGTGTCGAGAGCGGCCAGGAGCGCGAAGGTCGGGTGCTCCGCGCCATGGCCGGGCTCGGCCAGGCGCACCAGGGTGTCCAGCGCTTCCTCGGGACGTTCGTGGAACAGCGACGACATGCCGCGGTTCCAGTAGGCGGCTGCGCTCAGCGCGCGGACGCCCCGGGGGAGTGACGTCTCCAGGGTGCTGGCGGTGAGCTCCGCCACCGCGCGCTCGTCACCACGCGCGGCGTCGAGCCAACCCAGGCTGGTGCGGCAGTGGGAGGCGATGTGGTCGGCGCCCATACCCTCGGCCAGTCGCAGGCCCTCGGTGGCCGAGGCCTCCGCTTCCGCCCAGCGGCCGGCCACGTTTTCGAGCATCGCGGTCTGGGCCAGGGCGAAGGCGAGTCGCGCATGCTCGCAACGCCGCCGCACGTGCGGCATTCGATGGCGCAGCACGTCCGCCATCGGCTGGTCGATGCCCCAGGCCAGCGCGAGGGGGGTCGGCGGCAGCAACGGCAGGGTGGTCGTCGGGGCTCGCGCGATGGCCTCGGCGGCTGCGGAGGCGTCCGCCGGCGACGCGTCGGCGGACGCGTCGTCGCTCCACCAGGCCAACGGGCCGGGTAATCCGGCCCGGCCCTCGATGTCGAGTCCGAGCAGAAGCTCACGCGCTCCGGCCCGTAGGTCATCGCGTCCGGCGGACCAGGCGGCGCGCATGGCCAGCGTCCCCAACTCCAGTGCCGCGCCCGGATCCGAGACCTGGTGCATGTCGGTGGTCAGGTAGTGGTGCGCCAGTTCCGGCAGGCCTCGGGCGAGCTCGATGATTCCCCGTAAACCCTGGCTTCGCCGGGCGACGTGCGGGCCGGGGGCCAGCCGTTCCGCCTCGTCGAGCAGGCGCTCCGCCGTGGCCGCCCAGCCGGCGTCCCACGCGGCCCTGGCCGCCTCTGCGAGTCGCTGTGACGCGTCGATCGGTACGGCCGAGAGTTCGGCGGCCCGCTGCAACGCCCGTGCCGCCGGCGCGGTGGCCCCGCGGAGACGGGAACGGGCGGCGGTCCGTTCGAGCAGCGTCGCAACGTTCTCGTCGCGGTCGTGGGCGACTGCGGCGAGGTGCCATGGGCGCTCCTCCGCCTCGTCCGGCATCGTGGCGGCCAAGGCCTGGTGAGCCTTCCGCCTCGCCGCGGCACCGCAGCCCTCATAGACGGCTCTCCTCACGACAGGGTGCCGAAAGCCAACTCGGTTGCCCACCACGTGGAACAGACCCGCGGTGGTGACTTCCTCCCAGGCAGCGTCATCGGCCCCCGCCGCGCAACCGGCACGCTGCACCGTGACGCGGTCGCCGCGCTCTTCGGCCGCCGCGACCACGGTCAGCAGCTGCGCCGGGGGACTGAGGGCCTCGATCCCGGCGCGGAAGGCCCGCTGGAGGCGCGGCCCGACAGCCGGCCGCCCGGCCAGGGCATGCCCGGCTTCGTCGGCGTCACACCTGAGCGTGGCCATTTCGTGCAGGGCCAAGGGGTTGCCCCCCGCCGCCCCGACCGTGTTGCGCAGCGTCGCATCGTCGGCGAGCGGGGTCATGGTGAGCAGAAGTTGCCGCGCGCTTTCGTCGGTGAGGCCGCCGACCCGCATTTCGGCCAGACCTTCCCACGGTCGGGCCGCGGGAGCGCTGTGATCGGCGAGCACGACCACGATGGGATGCGGCCGTACGCGTCGGGCAACGATTCCCAGGCACATCGCGGTGGCCTCGTCGAGCCACTGTCCGTCGTCCACCACGACGAGTACGGGCTGCCGCGCGGCAAGTCCGCCGAGCAGCGACAGCACCGCCGCCCCGACCAGCAGGCGGTTCGCCGGCTCACCGCTCGACCCGAGCGCGGCACGCAGAGCAGCGGCCTGGGCCGTCGCCGACGGCTCGACGCGATCGGTAACCGGTTGCAGCAGGCCGTGCAGCCCCGCGTGGGCGAGGTCCGACTCGGGCCGGGTGGCGCAGTAGCTCAGCCGGACGAAGTCCGCCGCCCGGTCGTGCACGTGGCGAAGCAGAGCGGACTTGCCGATGCCCGGCTCGCCCCACAGCACGAGCGCGCCACCGGTCCCGTCGCGGGCCTGCGAGAGAAGCGCGTCGAGAGCCGCGGTCTCCTCGTGGCGTCCGAACAACGGCGCCGGAGCTGCGATGGGCGGGTTGGCGACACCGTGCTGACCACGGGCGAGCCGCGTCACGCCGAGCGTTCGGACTGGACGAGCGCCCGGGCGCGCGGCGCGACCTCTTGACCGAAGAGGTGGAGATCGGCGGGCTCGTCCGAGGCGAGGATGAAGCCGGACACGCCGTACCGCAGGGCGAGGTCGGCGATCTGTTCGGCCCAGTCCTCAGGAGTCCCCTGGAACAGCCCACCACTGCCGCCGGTCGTGAATCGGCCGCTCAGGTTGAGCAAGCGGCTGACCGCTGCGGGCTCGCGACCGGCGGCGGAGGCAGCCTCGTCGATCTGCTCGTTCATCGAGGCGAGCGACGCGGGACCGTCGGGGAGGAACTGGAGAGAGGGCAGCCAACCGTCGGCGATCCGGCCGGTCAGGCGGAGCATGCGCGGCTTGTAGGCGCCGATGCGGATCGGGATGCTATGGGCAGGTGTCGGCCCGCGCTTCGCGCCGTTCACGGTGTAGAACTCCCCCTCGATCCGGAGGGGGCCGGACTCGTCGGTGGCCCACAACCCCCGGATCACGTCCACGGCTTCCTCCACCGCCCGCACGGCCTGGGCCGGTTCGAGGCGGCGGCCTCCCATCGCGACGATGCCGTCCCAGAACGCACCCGCGCCGATACCCAGTTCGACCCGCCCGCCGGTGAGCCGGTCCAGACTCGCGGCGGCGCGAGCCAGCACGGCGGGGGGACGCAACGGAAGACTCAGCACATTGCTACTGATCCGGATCCTTTCGGTCCGTGCCGCGACGTACGACATCAGGGTCCAGGTGTCCTGGAACGCCGCCTGATAGGGGTGGTCCTGGAAGCTGACCAGGTCGAGTCCGGCCTGCTCGGACGTCAGGGCCAGCTCGACCGGCGCCTGAGGCGGGCGGGCGGTGGGGGTGACGAAGCTGCCGAACCACAGTGCGTGGCCGTAGTCGGTCATGGGTTGCTTCCTCCGGGGTCGCTCGTGGAGGGCGTGAGCGCGAAGTTGTCGCCGAACACACCCTCCGGGTCGTAGACGGTTTTCAGTGCACGCAGACGGGAGAGGGTCCGTGGAGGCCATGCCTCGGCGATACGCTCGGGCCGGAGGCTGGACTCGAAGCTGATGTAGAGGCCGTCGAGGAACGGGCTCAGCTGGGCCCACGCCGTGTCGACCGCCTCGTCGGTGGCGCCCATCACCACGAGCGAGAAGTTCGCGTCGCGGTGGGCGTAGGCGGTGGCGTCCCGGGGGACGTCGGCGACGGCGCCGCCGACCGAGCGGAGCTGGAACCATCTGATCGCGCCGGTGCGGATCACGCGAGCGGCCGCCGCGGCGAACTGCGGTGTCAGGTGGCGGAGCAGACCGCTGCGGGAGACCGGTTCACCGCGGGAAACCGGTGCGTCGTCGCTCGCGTTGTCCATCACGGCCGCGTAGGACGTGACGGCGACCTCCTGGGCGTAGACGGGAGAGATCGCGGCCAGCGGCTCCAGCCGGGCGAGTACGGTCTCCGGGTCCGCGGCGTCGACCATGGTGCGGCTCACCGCCAGCGCCGGCAGCCCGCCCCGCAGGGGCGGCACGATGAGGAAGCTGGTCAGGTCCCGCGGGGAGCCCTCGACCACCCGGCCCCACTCGACGAGGTAGCGCTCGGTATCGCTCGCATCCTGGGTGAGCTCCGCGAACGCGACCGCACCGACGTCGTCGGCCTCGAACTCGAAGGCGGTGACGATCCCGAAGTTCGCGCCCGCTCCCCGAACCGCCCAGAACAGCTCCGAGTTCTGTGCGTCACCGGCCCGGAGGACGGAGCCGTCCGCGAGCACCATCTCCACGGCCCGCAGACGGTCGATCGTCAGGCCGTGCCCACGTGCGAGATACCCGATGCCCCCCGCCGTAGCAAGCCCTCCCACTCCAACGCCTCCGTAGTCGCCCGAGCTCAACGCCCAGCCGTAGGGCTCCAGTGCGGCCGCTACCTCGGCCCAGCGCGCCCCCGGTCCGATGCGCACCCGGCGTGTCTTCTCGTCCAGCACCTCGATCGCGTTCATCAGTGAGACGTCGATGACGATCCCGCCGTCATTGGTGGAGCGCCCGGAGACCCCGTGCCCGGCGCTTCGGCGAGACAGGGGCACGCCGGGGTGTCGACGGGCGAACGCGAGCGCCAGTGCGACCTGTTCGTTCGTCGCCGCCCGCAGGATGATCCCGGGCGCCCCGCCGCGCAGGTATCCGGATCGCAGCCGCGCGTACGCGAGATCACCCGGCTCGACGACCTCGGCCATGTCCGACGGAGCGCTCTCGTAGTCGATCCCCGGCCGACGTCTGGCGAGCACGGCGGATCGCCGCACCCGTGCGTCCGACCAGCCGCGAGGAAGCAACGCGTCCACGGCTGCCCGTAGCGCGGGTGCGACCTCGCTCGCGAAGCAGGCTGCGACCTCTCGCTCGTCGGTGTCGAGCACGATGGTGCCCACCCCCTGTTCGACGACCAGGGGCAGCAGGTCACCCACCCAGTCCGCGGGTGTTCCGGTGAACCTGCCTGTGCGCCGGCCGAAGCGGCCTCGGATCGATACCCGCCTGCGGATCTCGCGGGGATCGCGACCCACCCCTCGCGCCGCCTCGTCGACCACGAGGTTGCCCCGCGCCAGCGCCGCACTGTCGCAGTCGGCCGTCGACCATACGTCAGCCTGCTGCCCGACCAGTCGCAGCAGGCCCCGGCCTCGGCCCTCCACAGCGATCGGCACGTCGTGCGCGGGGGCAGCCTTCTGCACTCCCGCGAGACGGTGGAAACGGCCGGTGAACCGGCCGAGGCCGGGGTCGAGGACGTTCCACACCTCGCGAACGACGGCGATCGCTTCTCCGAGTGCCGCTTCGGACTCCGCGGTTCCGCACCCGGCCTCCGCGGGGTCGGCGTGGAGAGCCAGCTCGACCCTGCCGTCGGTGAGCCGGTCCAAGCTCGCGACGGTGCGAGCGAGCATGGCCGGATGCCGGGTGGGGCGTGCTTCCACCGTCAGCCCGAGCGAGGCCGTCGTCGCCGCGAGCCAGGACGACACGGTCCATGGTTCGAGGTCATCGCCCGCGGTTCCGGCCGGAACGACCAGCAGGTCCAAACCCGTCTGTTCGGCCAGGCCCGCCACCTGGGTCAGCCGGTCGGGGCCATGGCCGGCGCCAGTGGGTAGGCGTAGCCCGAATCTCAGCCCATGCCCGTAGTTCACAGCACGTCGTGCGGGGTCGGGTGGGTGTTCATGGCACCAGGCTGCACGGTGATGACCATGGGCAACAAACGAGGTGTGACCAGGTCATCAAAAATGACCTGCTTTGATAAGCTGACTGCATGGCCACTTCTCGCCCGCCTCATGAGTCCTCCGCCGCCGAGGGCCGGAGTCGCTCGGACACCGACTACGAGCACATCGATGACGATGTGTGCCGTAGCTTCCAGCGGTCGGTCGAGATCGTGGGCAAGAAGTGGAGCGCCGCGGTGCTCCTGGCGGCGATGCGGGGCACCCGCCGCTTCGTCGACTACCGGGCGCGGATCCCTGGAATCTCGAACCACCTGCTGTCCCAGCGTCTGCGCGAGCTCGAAGGCCACCAACTGATCGAGCGGGTCGTGGTGCCGACGACACCGGTCCAGATCACGTACCGGCCCACCGAGCGAGGCGCCGGCCTGATGCATGTTCTGCACCCGCTTGTCGAGTGGAGCGTCAAGAACGAGGAGTAGTGCGCGCCGGAAGGACACCCCTCTCCGGCGACGGGTGAGGAACCGCGTCGTCGCGACCTGGGTCGCCCCGGCGTCGGGCGCGCCTCCGGACGCGGCGGCCATCGCACCGGCACCAGGCATACGAAGCCCTCCTCGTCGTCCGTGGGACAGCCCCAGTCTTCCGGCCGCGCGGTCGTCCGCGCATCGCCCTCCGGAGCCGTCATGCCTGGCACCTGAGGCGGGCGGGGAGGGCGCGGACCCTCGACCGGAGTCGAAGGCGGTCCCCTTCCCAGGTCGGACGGAGGCAAGCAGTCTTCTTCTCGTGCGCGGTTCGCGTGGTGGCGCCCGGGCGGTATCCGCACCAGGAGTTTCGACGACCGCGACGGCTTGCCACCTGCCATGGCCGACTTGCCGCCGGACCGGAACCCGTCCGCGTGCTGTCACGGGGGCGGGTTCGCGGGTTCAGGGTCCGCGAGCCGACGGGTCCGCCGCCGGCGTGCGGAGTCCGTGCCCGGACCGGCGGGCCGGCCCGCGGTCAGGACTCCTAGAACACGTCGCGCAGGGTGTCCAGCAGGCGGGCGATGTTCGCCTCGTCGCGCCGGTAGTAGGTCCACTTGCCCCGCCGGGTGGCGACCACCAGCCCTGCCCGCCGCAGCATCGTGAGGTACTGCGAGGTGGTCGACTGCCCCAGCCCCGCACGCCGCTGGATGTCGGTCACGCAGACACCGATCTCGACGTCCTCGGGCTCCTGACCGGGGAAGCTCATCGGCTCCTTCAGCCACTCCAGCATCTGCCGACGGGCCGGGTTGGACAGGGCCCGGAACACCGCCAGCAACTCCGCTTCCGAGAACACGCGGCCATCGTATCGGCATCAACATATTTATGATTCGCGATATGACGATGTATGGTGGCCGCATGTCCCCTTCGATGCGTGCATCCGAACTCGTCCGCTTCGGCGACGCGGACACCGCGTTCGCCACCCGCGAGCTGCCCATTCCCGCCCCCGGCCCCGGTGAGGTGCTGGTGCGCGTGCTGGCCACCTCCGTGAACCCCCTCGACCTGCAGACCCGGCGCGGCGACTACCGCGACCAGCTGCCGCTGCCTGCCGTGATCGGCAACGACGTGTCCGGCGTGGTCGTCGGGAACGGCCCCGGTGCGGACGACTTCCAGCCGGGCGACGAGGTCTGGTATCTGGCGCCGATCTTCGCCGGGCAGGGCACCTACGCCGAGTACCACGTGGTCGACCAGGCCCTGGTCGCCCGCAAGCCGGCACGGCTTTCGCACGTCGAGGCCGCCGGGCTCGCCCTCGTGGGCATGACCGCGTGGCAGGCACTGGCCGAACGTGCCGGGCTGCGGGCCGGCGAGCGGGTCCTGGTGCACGGCGGAGCCGGCGGGGTCGGCTCCGCCGCCATCCAGGTCGCCGCCGCGCTGGGGGCCGAGGTGATCACCACCGCGCGGGCGAGGGACCACGCGTTCGTCACCGGGCTGGGGGCCACCACCGTGATCGACTTCTCGACCGGTGACTACGTGCCGCAGGTCCGGGCGCTGGGCGGGGTGGATGTCGTGCTGGACACGGTCGGCGGCGACACCCTCAGCCGCAGCGCGGAGGTCCTCGCCGACCGGGGCCGCGTGGTCTCCGTCGTGGACATCCCGCAGCCGCAGAACCTCCTGGCCGCATGGGGGGTGAACGCGACCTACCACTTCCTCTTCGTCGACCCGGGCCGGGCACGGCTCGAAGCGCTCGGCCGCCTCGTCGACCAGGGCAAGCTCCGGCCCGTGATCGGCACCGTGTTCCCGCTGGCCGACATCGCCCAGGCGCACACACTGCTGGAGGGCGGCACCACCGACGACGGCCGCTCACGCCCTCGCGGCAAGATCGCCATCGCTGTGCCTCCCCAGGCTCCATGACCGCGAGAGTCCCTGCCCGGAGCGTTGCGACAGACGAGGGGCAAGTGGCTGGAGCGGTCACCTCTCGACCGGCACGACCCGGCAGCTCTCCACCGGCACGACCCGGCAGCACTCCACCGGCACCGGGCCGCCCTCACCGATGAACTCGCCCGCCGCCTGGGAGCGGGTGGGCGCGGGCGTTCGGGTAGCGTGTCCGGCCTGGACTGGAGGTGACCGTGGCGGAGGCCGAAGAGGTGGCGGGGGAGCGGGGCGCGGCGGGCCGGCTCACCACGGATGAGGCGGTCCGCGCGATGCTGCTCACCATGCCGCGGCTCATCTCGCGGGCCAAGAAGACACCGGTGCCGGAGCAGCTCCGTTCCCTGAGGCTCGCGCCCCGGCACCTGTCCCTGCTGTCCTGCCTGCTCTTCGACGGGCCCACGCCGGTCAAGGACCTGGCCGCCCGCCTCGAAGTCGCGCCGACCACCGTCAGTCTGATGGTCAGCGACCTCCAGCGCCAAGGCGTCGTCGACCGCCGCCCCGACCCCGGCGACGGCAGGCGCAGCATCGTCTCGATCAGCGAGGACCCCACCACGCGCGAGGCCGTCGACGCCTGGCTGACCAGCAGCGCCAGGGCCTGGCATCAGGTGCTCGACGGTCTCAGTCCCGAGGAGCGCGCCACCGTCGTACGGGTCATCCACGGCTATGAGGAAGCGCTCGCCGGAACGCCGTGAACCGGGGCCGACCGCCGGATCCAGGGCCTCGCGCAGCCGCGGCACCGCTGTCGTGAACGGCCCCGCCGCGAGCGTGCGCGGCGGGGCCGTTGGAGTGGGGCAGCGAGTCGCCGGACGGGTTCAGGTGCCCGCGGCCGACTTGGTGCCGACGGCCGCCGTGGCGCCGGAGAGGGGGCCGCGGTCCTCGGGCGCGTCCTCGTCCTCGTCGGGCTCCACCTCGTGTACCTCGACCCGGCCCGGGGGCAGGACGAAGGCGAGCAGTCCGGCCAGGGCGTAGAGGCCGACGACGGTCAGCAGACCGGTCACCGCCGCGTCCAGGGGGGAGTGCCGGTCCTCCAACAGCGTGAAGTAGACGGTGCCCACGATCGCCACGCCGGTGGCCGCGCCCAGCTGGATGGCCGTGTTGATCAGCGAGGAGGCGGCGCCCGACGCGGACCGGGGCATCGTGGCCAGCACGATGGTCAGGAGGGTTCCGGCGACCATGGCGAGGCCGATGCCGGAGATGACCATGCCGGGCACCATGTGCCACCACTCCAGCCCGCCCGCGTAGCGGTTCACGGTCCACGCCACGATGCCCATGCCCACCGTGATGACCGCACAGCCCATCAGCACCACCCGGCGGCCGAGCGGCATGAGCCGGGGGGCGAAGGCCGATCCGATGCCCACACCCACGGTGAAGGTGGCCAGCGCCACCGCCGTACGCAGCGGGGAGTAGCCCTCGGCGGTCTGGAGGTGAACGGTCAGCACCACCTGGTACGCCATGCCGCAGAAGAACAGGACGGCGACGAGCAGTCCGCCCAGCGAGCTGCGGTGGCGCAGCAGGTCCGGGTCGATGATCGGGGACTCGCCGCGGTCGGCGACCCGGCGCTCGTAACGGGCGAACAGCCACAGCAGGACCGGGCAGGCGGTCATCAGCGCGAAGGTCCACCAGGGCCATCCCAGTTCCCTGCCCTGGATGAGCGGGTAGAGGAGGCTCACCAGTGCGGTCGTGGCGATCAGGGTGCCCCGGACGTCGAAGGTCTCCCGGGAGTCGGCGAGCGATTCGCGGGTGAGGAGGTAGGCGGCGACGAGCGCGATCAGTCCGACCGGCACGTTGATGAAGAACAGCGGACGCCAGCTGAGGTCGAAGAGGTCGGCCTGCAGCAGTACGCCGCCGAGCAGCGGGCCGCCGATCCCGCCGAGGGCGAGCGACATGCCGTACATCGACATCGCCTGCGGGCGCTCGGACTTGGGGAAGTCGACCTGGAGCATCGCCAGGACCTGGGGCACCATCAGGGCCGCCGCGGCGCCCTGGAGGATGCGGGAGGCGATGAGCATCTCCATGTTCACGGCGGCGCCGGCCAGGGCCGAGGTGACGACGAAGCCGCCGAGGCCGATGAGGTAGATCCGCCGGCGTCCGAGCTGGTCGCCGAGGCGGGCACCGGTGATCATCGCGGCCGCGAAGGCGAGCGTGTACCCCGCCACCGACCATTCCAGCTGCGAGGACGTGGCGTCCAGGTCGCGCTGGACCGCGGGGAGCGCGACGTTGAGGACGGTGTTGTCCACCATGTCCATGAAGACGGCGAACAGGGTCACCGCCAGCGTCGCCCAGCGCTTGGGGCTGTACTGCGGCGGTGGTGGTGCGTCGGCCGGTTTTTCCACCGTCATGAGTCGACCCTCCGATAGCCTCGGGCAGCGGCAGCGCAGCCCCCGTTAAATAGCTTTGCTTTCAAAGCAAAGCTATTTGCGCGGGTTGCGGCATGTCAAGCGGTGGCGGGGCGGGAGCCGAGCCGGCGACCCGGCGGGGGCTCGCTCCGGGCCTGGCGTGAGCCGGTCGATCGGGAATCGAACGGGCCCGACGGTTCCGCCCTGGGGCTGAAGGGGTAAGTAGCTGAATAAGTCCCCTTGGGGAGGCTGATTCGATGCCGTGGTTCGCATGGCTGCTCGCCGCCGCGGCGCTGGGCGCCGCGGAGTTCTTCACCCTGACGCTGGTCTTCGGGCTGCTCGCCGGCGCGGCCGTGGTCGCCGCCGTCGTGGCCGGGGTGGGTGTCGGCCTGCTCGGCCAGCTCGTGGCGCTCGGACTGGCGGCGGTGGCGGGTCTCGCTCTCGTCCGCCCCGTCGCGATGCGGCACATCGCGCAGGGGCCCCTGACCCGCGAGGGCAGCGACGCGCTGATCGGCAAGCGGGCCGAGGTCATGCAGGAGGTGACCGCCACCCACGGCCTGGTCAAGCTCTCCGGCGAGGAATGGACGGCTCGCGCTCTCGACGAAAGCCATGTGATCCCGGTGGGAGCGCTGGTGGACGTCATGGAGATCGAGGGCGCCACAGCTGTCGTGTACCCCCGCGAGCTCCTTCCGTGACCGGCTGAACACGCGGCGTCGAAGGTGTGGCGCTGCCTACCTGGCGAAGCAGCGATGGAGGAAGCATGGATCCGGTGGTCGTCCTCATTCTCGTGGCGGCGCTCGTCGTAATGTTCCTCGTGGCCGCCACCGTGCGGATCGTTCCGCAGGCGCGCCGCTACAACATCGAGCGGTTCGGCCGGTACCGCAGAACGCTCCAGCCCGGCCTGAACTTCGTCCTGCCGGTGGCGGACCGGGTCAACACCAAGCTCGACGTGCGCGAGCAGGTGTATTCGTCCGACCCCAAGCCGGTGATCACCGAGGACAACCTCGTGGTCAACATCGACACCGTCCTCTACTACCAGATCACCGATCCGCGGGCGGCGGCCTACGAGGTCGCCGACTACCTGCACGCCATCGACCAGCTCACCGTGACGACCCTGCGGAACGTCATCGGCTCCATGGACCTGGAGGGGACGCTCACCTCGCGCGAGGAGATCAACGCCCGGCTCCGTGCCGTCCTCGACGACGCCACCGGGAAGTGGGGCATCCGGGTCAACCGCGTCGAGATCAAGGCCATCGACCCGCCGAACACCATCAAAGAGGCGATGGAGAAGCAGATGCGGGCCGAGCGGGACAAGCGCGCGGCCATCCTGCACGCCGAAGGCGAGCGGCAGGCCAAGATCCTCACCGCCGAGGGCACGAAGCAGAAGGACATCCTGGAGGCCCAGGGCACGCAGCAGGCCATGATCCTGCGGGCCGACGGCGAGTCGAAGGCCGTGGAGCTCGTCTTCCAGGCCGTCCACCGCAACAACGCCGACGCGAAGGTCCTGGCCTACAAGTACCTGGAGACGCTCCCGCATCTGGCGCAGAGCGACAACAACACCTTCTGGGTGATCCCGGGCGAGCTGACCGAGGCGATCCGCACCGTCACCACCGCGTTCGGCGACCAGTCGTCCGCCACGGGTGCCCCGCCGTCCGCGCGGCGCGCGGACGGTACCGCCGCCGATGTCGCCGACAGCGACAAGGACGACGTCGGAGCTCCGGAGATCGAGCCGAACTCGACGCTCGCGCTGGATGCCGTCGCCGCCGCCGACGAGGCCGCGAAGCAGGCCGCGGTCGCGGTGAGCGACGCGAAGGCCGAGGCGGAGGCCGCGGGGGAGACCCGGCTGCCGGGGCGGGGACAGATGTCCGGCGAATGAGCCGCTGAACGGCACGGCCTTGGCCGGAACCTCCAAGGGCTCCTGAGGCTTCCAGCACGCAGAGGTCCTGCACGTAAAAGTCTTCGTGCGGCTGTGCCGGTACGGCAGACTTGCTGGCGCAACTCACGTACGGCACAGGCGACTCGGGGGAAATACGACGGTGAATCGCCGCGTGTCCATGGTGTTGGCCGCCTACGGGGTCTGGAACCAGGCGACCGTGCTGTTCTTTCTCGAACCGGCGAAGGAACAGCTCGCCACGGCGGCCGGGCCCGGCATGACGGTCGGGGACGTCCGGGTGCTGGGGCTCTCGCTCGACGGCTTCGCGGTGCGCGACCTGCACCACGTCGAAGGCTGGCTGCCGCAGCTCGGCTTCGTCGTGCTGAGCGGTCTGCTCACCTACGGCGTACTGCGCGGGAGTCCGGGACTCAGACCGAGGTTGGGTACCGTGGTCGCGCTGATCGGAGCCGCGCTGCTCGCCGCGGGGGCGGCGACGCTGCTCGGGGCGGCGCTCGATCCGGAACCGCGCCCGACGCTCCTGCCCACCTACGGCCAATGGCTGGTGGACGCCGCGGTGGGAGAGGCGCCTGCCGCGGCGGCGGCCCAGTTCGCGCTGTGCACGCTCTGGCTCCCGGTCGTCGTCTGGTTCCTGGTGTGGCGGTACCGGCGATGGGAGCCCCTGCGGACGTACCTCAAGACCGACGAGGCCGCCGAATCCGCCGGGGCCGCCAAGGGCGCCGAGAGCGCCGAGAAGGCGGGTCAGCCGCCGCTGATCACCGCGCGGGGGCGGCGGCACCTGGTGTGCGCAGGGCTGATCCCGGCCGTGCTGCTGGCCGTGGCGGGGGGACCGGTCCTGCGCCACACACAGGTGGGGACCCTGACCCAGGGGGCGTCGGTCACCTTCGATCCGGACCTGTGGGACTCCTACCGCCCGCCCGCACGGGTCGACGAGTTGAGCGGTGTGCTCTATCCGGCGCTGCGCCTGCGCCCGCTCAGGACCGAGCTGACCGGCGGCTGGATCGCGACCCTGGTGGTCTGTGCGGTCCTCCTCCTGGCGCTGGCCGTGGCGCTCCGCTCGCTGGCACGGCGTGCGGCCGAGGTACGACGGTGGAGCCCGGCGGCACGGGTCGACCTGGTCATGAAGGGCTGGTACGCGACGGTGCTGGCAGCCGTCGTCGCCGCGTTCGTGGACGGGCGGGTGCTGCGATGGCTCGCGGAAGGGACGGGCACCACGTCGGCCGACCGCCTGGAGGTGGCTCTCGGCGACGCCGTCCGGTTCGGCGCCGCGTGGGGGTGGACGACGGGGCTCGCGTGCCTGGGAGTGATTCTGCTGACGAAGCGGCGCGAGGACCACGAGGTCCCGCGTGTCGACGAGCGCGAGGAGCAGCCGGTCGATGGCGAATAACCGACGTGTGACCCGCAGGACCGGCGCGCTCACCCGGGCCAGCGTACGCCGGGGGAGTGGGCGTCGCGCGCCCCAGGCCGAGGAGCAGGAGGAGGCGACGGGCCGGCTGCGGTATCTGAGGAGCCCGACCGCCTGGCTGCTGGGCATCGTGCTGGCCGTGGTGACCGTGACCTTCCAGGACGTGCTGGCCGCGTCCGTGAAGACGGTTCTTCCGCTGGACCGGGTGCCGGACCGGCTCTCGCCGCAGAACGCCATCGACGTGGTCGACGTGAAGGACGTCAAGGACACCGGGTTCTACGTGCTGCGTGACCGCGTGGGCCCGGGGTTCCTCGACGAACTCTCCGCGGGCACCCCGTGGGGGCAGAACCACGACGTCGTCGATGCCGGGGAGTCGGACTGGATGATCACGGTCCAGGGCCGGGCCGCCCAGCAGGTCCGGATCACCGACATCGTGCCCGAGCTGGTGGGAGGTTCGTGCGCGGCGCCCCTCGGCGGCAGCCTGGTCAGTCTGCCCTCCCAGGGGGTCATGGACGTGATCCCCCTGGAGGTGGCGGTGGACGAGCCGCGGCCCCGCCTCAAGACCGCCGGCAAGGGCGCCGAGGAGGCGCAGCCGTTCTTCACCGGTCCCGGGGCCAAGCACATCACCTTGAACCAGAACGAGACCGAGGCGTTCATCGTCCATGCCACCTCCCGCACGGGCCACTGCCGGTGGCGCTACCGCGTGCACTACGAAGTCGGCGGCGGTACGGCGGAGATGACGATCAGCGGACCCGGGGGCAAGCCCTTCGAACTGACCGGGCAGCTGCCCGACACCTCCGACTACCGGAGCGTCTACTTCCCCGCCTTCACCTGCAAGAGCTCGAACTCCCGGACCTCGCGGAACTGGTACGAGCAGTCGGGGGCCGAGTACACCCGCGACCGGCGCGGCGACGAGGTGCCGCCCTGCCCGGAGGGCTGAGGCGGCACCTCTTCGGGAGAACCGGAGGCGAGCCCTACCGTCCGTCCGCCGTCACCCGCAGCTCCGTCACCCCCGCCGGCTTCTCCGGGTCCTGCGAACGGACCGTCAGCCGGACCTTGCGGGCCGTGTCGCCCGCCAGGTACGGGCGCCAGAAGCGGCCGTCGAGGGAGGTCTCCACCGTGTGGGAAGCGGGCGTCACGTCGCTCCAGCGCGGGGCCACCTCCGTGATCCTCAGCGGCCTCGCGCCCAGGTCCACCGTCAGGGAGCCCGCCGCGCCGTCCGGGGACCAGGACGTCGCCGGGCTCCCGTCCACCGCCGCCTCCGCGTACAGGCCCGGGGCCTCGGAGGTCGCCGTCACCGGGCGGCAGCGCGCCACATCGGCCGTCGGGGTCAGGTCCGGGCGCCGGGTGGGCAGGGTCAGCGTGGCGGCCAGGCGGCGCGGCCCCTCCGCGGTGTGCACCGTGAACGGGGCGCCCGACGTCAGGCGGACCGTGGTCGTCCGGGGGCCGACCTCGACCTCGTACGTCGCGTCCCGGAACCGCAGGCCCTTCAGCGTGACGCCCTCGTGCAGTTGGGGCGGCAGCGTCGGGTCCAGGCGCACCCCGTCCTCGCGGAGCCGGAGCCCCGTCAGTCCGTGCGTGAACACCTGGAGGAAGCCGCCCTTCCCGGTCAGGAAGTCGTCGGCCGGGAAGCCGGACAGCGGATCCTCCGAGCCCGCCTTGTCGCCGCGCGCCTCGGAGAACAGGTCGTACGGGCCCCGCATGAAGGGGCGTACCGCGCGCTGGAGATACGTGTACGCCGAGCAGCCCGGCTCGCCGATCGCCGCCGCGTCGATCGCGTGCACCGAGTCCGTCATCGCCGGGCCGTCCGGGTCGGTGCGGGCGGCGTAGTAGTCCAGGGTGGCCGCCGCCGCGCCCGGCTCCATCGGCCACTCCAGGGGGTACGTCAGCAGGACCGTGTCCGCCTGCTTGATCGTGGAGCCGTTGTAGCCCGCGTACTGGAGGAAGACCTTCCGCTCCGCGTCGTACGGGATACGGAGCCCGTCCGCGACCTCGTTCCAGGCGGCGGGCGGGCGGTGGCCGAGGAGGCGGGCCGCGCGGGTCGCGTTGCGCAGGGCGGTGGCGGCGACCGCGTTGGTGAAGACGCCGTCGTCGACGCCGTTGCTGTACTCGTCGGGCCCCGCCACGTCGTTGACGGAGTAGCTGCCGTCAGGGTTCGCCGTGGCCCGGGAGCGCCAGAAGTCGGCGATGCCCTTCAGGAGCGGCCAGCCGCGTGCCGCCAGCCAGTCGCGGTCGCCGGTGGCCAGGTAGTACTGCCAGACGGCCAGCGAGACGTCGCCCTGGAGGTGGTTCTGGGTCCGGCAGTGCGGCGGGTCCACGCTGTGGCACTCGGACGCCAGCCGGCCCCGGCTCGCGCTGGTCCAGGGGTAGAACAGCCCGTCGTGGCCCAGCTTCTCGGCGTTCGCACGGGCCGCGCCCCGGGTGCGGTAGCGGTACTCGACGACCGGGCGGGCCAGCTCCGGGCGGGTGGCGAGCAGCCCGGGGAACATCCACGTCTCGGCGTCCCAGAACACCAGGCCCGCGTAGTTGTCGCTGGTCAGACCGGCCGGGGCGATGCTGTTCGCGGACCCGCGCCGGGTGCTCGCCAGCAGCCCGTACTGGGCGGAGCGCAGCCAGCCCTGCAGCTCGCGGTCGCCGGGGACGAGCACATCGGCGGACCACGCCTCGCGCCAGGCCGCCTCGTTCGCGGCGAAGACCCGGTCCCAGCCGCGCCGCGCCGCCCGGTGCGCGGCCTCGCGGGCGTCCTCGGCCGGGGCGGCGGAGGTGAGGGCGGTGTCGACGCCGACGTACTTCTCGAAGGTGTACGTCCGGCCCGCGCGCACCGGCGTCGCGAGCGGGGAAGAGCCGGGACGCAGGGTCTCGACCACGCCCGCGCCGCGCCGCATCGTCTGCGCGAGGGCCCCCTCGACCCCGGTGCCGAGCGTGCGGAACGTGCCGTCCTCGCGCAGCTTGATCCGGCGCGCGCCCCGCTCGTCGAGCCGGCCGGTGACGGTCGCGGTGCCGCTCCAGCGCGGGGTCATCCGCAGGCGTACGGCACCGGTGTGGGCGTCCGCGCGGTTGGCCAGGACGTCGTAGGCGAGATCGGTCGCCCGGCCGTCCGCGGTCGTCCACCGCAGCGAGGTGCGGACGAGGCCGCAGGAGAGGAAGACCGTCTGGCGGTAGTGCGAGATTCGGCCGACCGGGGTGTCCGGGCCGAGGGTCTCCTCACCGACGCCCACGTCGATGTTCGTCCAGCTCGGCAGCGCGGCGATCACCTCGCGCCCCTCGGCGACGGTCTTGTCCGCCGCGTACAGCCCGGAGACGAACGCGCCGTCGTAGCGGGGGGTGTAGAGCGGCCAGCCGGTCTTCTCGACAGTGGACGCGTATCCGGCGCCGGTGGCGGGGACCCGGTGGCCGAGATAGCCGTTGCCGACGTACGGGTCGTAGCCGTCGGCCTCCCCGAAGCGGGTGGAGGCCGGCGCCCAGGCGGGGTCGGAGGCGTCCCCGCAGGCCGGGGGACGCGCACCGGGGCCGGGGGAGCCGGCCGGGCGGGCCTCGCCGGTCGGCGGTACGGGGTCGGGCCCGGCCGTGGCGGCGGCGGGCGGCAGCGGTGCGATCAGGGCGGCCACGACCATGGGGGCGAGGACGAGGGCGGAGACGCGCGGGAGGCTCACGGTACGAAGGTAGGGAGGGGGCCGTACGGTCGGCCGTCACGGCACGCGAAGGCCCCGCACGGGGCGTCCGCCTGCCCGCCGGATGGAGCAGATCCAGCCATCGGGGGAGGCCCCTCGGCCGCCGGGCCGCCGCCATCCCGAACCGCCGGGCCGGTGCCGTGGGTCCGCCATCCCGGACCGCCTGCGGCCGCCGGGCCGCCGCCCCGGGCCGTCGCTTGCCTCGTATCTCGGGGTGCCGCCGGCCGCCTTCGGCCGCTCCGGGGCCGTCGCTTGCCTTGCCTCTCGGACCGCCTTCGGCCGCCGGGCGGCCACCTCGGGCCGCCCTTGACCGCCGGGCCGCCGCACCGCCTCGGCTCCGCCACCCGGGCCGCCTGCGGCCGCCGGGCCGCTGCCACGTCAGGCCGCCGCCGGGCCGCCCTCACCGCCCGGCCGCCCCTACCCCGCCATCCCCGACTTCAGCCCCGCCCCGCACAGCGGCACCACCACGCTGCCCGCCACAGCCTCGCCCCCTTCCCGTACCGCCGCCCAGCAGGCCACGCCCGTCGTCTCGACGTAGAAGCCGCGGGCCGCCAGGTCCCGCTGGGCCTCGCGGATGCGGGCCTCGGGCACCGTCAGGAACGTGCCGGCCGAGGCCCGTACCGCCGCCAGGATCTGCCGGGCGCGCGGCGGGCGGGGGATCGCGATGCCCTCCGCGAGCGTGGGGGCGGCCGGGCCGCCGGCGCCGGCCGGGAGCAGGTCGTCCGCGCCCGCGTGGAAGGCGGCGGCCAGCGGGGAGACCGCCTCGGCCTGGACGGCGATCAGGCGCGGGCGGGCCTCGATCAGGCCGAGCGCGTGCAGTTCTGCGGTGGCCAGGGCCGCGCCCAGCAGCAGGGTGCCGTTGCCGACCGGGACGGCCAGCGCGTCCGGCAGCCGGCCCCCGAGGTCCTCCCAGAGCTCGTACACGTACGTCTTCGTGCCGTGCAGGAAGTACGGGTTGAAGACGTGCGAGGCGTAGAAGACCCCCGGTTCGTCCGCCGCCGCCCGGGCGGCCAGGGCCGTCGCCTCCCGGCCGCCGGGTACGGCCACCAGGTGCGCGCCGTGGGCCCGGATCTGCTCGGTCTTCTTGGGCGAGGTGCCCTCGGGGACGTACACCGTGCACGCGAGCCCGGCCCGCGCGCAGTAGGCGGCGACCGACGTGCCCGCGTTTCCGGTGCTGTCCGCGACGACCCGGTCCGGGCCCAGCCGCCGGGCCAGCTCCGCGAGCATCACCGCGCCGCGGTCCTTGAAGGAGAGCGTCGGCATGAGGTAGTCGAGTTTCGCCGAGACGGTGTCCGTGAGCCCGACGAGCGGTGTGCGCCCCTCGCCCAGGGAGATCGCCGGGTCGGCGAGTGGCAGGAATTCCTTGTAACGCCACAATGAATCGGCCCGCCCGGAAAGCGCGTTCGGCGTGATGCCCCGGGCGGGGGTGAAGTCCAGGTCCCACGGTCCCCGGCAGACCGGGCAGCACCAGGTCAGGGCGGTGGTCTCGGACCGGGTCCCGTCCACCGGGCAGTGATAGGTCGTCATGTCCGCCAGGATGTCAGGCATATGGCAGGTGAATGGCGTGCGTATGGCGCACCCCAAGGCACCCTTGTGAGTTCGTCATGGATCGGTCAATCTTTCGCTGGCAGCAGGGCATGCCGCACACCGGACGACGCAGAAAGCGGGGCGTTCGGACGGCTGATTTGTCATGCCCCTGTCGGGAGCTGGCCGTTCGGCTCCGGTACCACCCCCCACCAGAGCACCGCCGATGAGGAGGACCCCTCACATGTCAGTGATGCGTCACACCCCCCACGCCCGTCGAAGACTCGCCGCGGCGACCGTCATAGCCACCGCAGCCGCCGTCGCACTCGGCACCGCGTCGCTCCCGGCGACCGCGGCCGAGCGCGCTCCCGAAGGCGTGATTCTGAACGCGGGCGCTCCGGGCACC
This sequence comes from Streptomyces sp. NPDC058576, assembly GCF_042718715.1. Taxonomy (NCBI): domain Bacteria; kingdom Bacillati; phylum Actinomycetota; class Actinomycetes; order Kitasatosporales; family Streptomycetaceae; genus Streptomyces; species Streptomyces sp. NPDC058576. Next base: position 34,749 of record NZ_JBHXPF010000018.1, read on the forward strand.
ATCAGCGACAGCTACATCGTCACGCTGAAGGACTCGGCCGCGAAGTCGGACTCCGCCCAGGGCAGGGCCCTCGCGAAGAAGTACGGTGCGAGCATCGAACGGACCTACCGCGCGGCCCTCAACGGCTACGCGGTCGAGGCGTCCGCCGCGGAGGCGAAGAAGTTCGCCGCCGACCCGGCCGTCGCGTCCGTCTCGCAGAACCGCACCTTCACGGTCTCCGCCACCCAGAACAACCCGCCCTCCTGGGGCCTCGACCGCATCGACCAGCGGAGCCTCCCGCTGGACCAGCGCTACACCTACCCCGACAAGGCCGGTGAGGGCGTCACCGCGTACGTCATCGACACCGGGGTGCGCATCAGCCACAGCGACTTCGGCGGCCGGGCCGCCAACGGCTACGACGCCATCGACAACGACAACGTCGCGCAGGACGGCCACGGCCACGGCACGCACGTGGCGGGGACCGTCGCGGGCACCGCCTACGGCGTCGCCAAGAAGGCGAAGGTCGTCGGCGTCCGGGTGCTGAACAACCAGGGCTCCGGGACCACCGCGCAGGTCGTCGCCGGCATCGACTGGGTGACGGCCAACGCCGTCAAGCCCGCCGTCGCCAACATGAGCCTCGGCGGTGGCGCCGACGCGGTCCTCGACGCGGCCGTCCAGCGGTCCATCGCCGCCGGCATCACCTACGCCGTCGCCGCGGGCAACGAGTCCACCAACGCGAACACCAAGTCCCCGGCGCGCGTCGCCGAGGCCATCACGGTCGGCTCGACGACCAACACCGACGCCCGCTCCAGCTTCTCCAACTTCGGCGCGGTCGTGGACATCTTCGCCCCGGGCTCCTCCATCGCCTCGGCGTGGAACACCAGCGACACCGCCACGAACACCATCTCCGGTACGTCGATGGCCAGCCCGCACGTCGCCGGCGCGGCCGCCATCTACCTCGCCGACAACCCGGGCTCGACCCCCGCCCAGGTCTCCGCGGGCCTCGTCGCGGCCTCCACCCCGGGCGTCGTGACCAACCCCGGCACCGGCTCGCCCAACCGCCTGCTGTACGTGGGCGCGGGCGGCACCACCCCGCCGCCCGGCAAGAAGTTCGAGAACACCACCGGCTACGCGATCAACGACAACGCCACGGTCGAGTCGCCGGTCACCGTCACCGGGATCACCGGCAACGCCCCGGCCGCGCTCCAGGTCCCGGTCAACATCTCCCACACCTACATCGGTGACCTGAGGATCGACCTGGTCGCGCCCGACGGTTCGGTCTACAACGTGAAGGCGTACGGCTCGGGCGGCAGCAGCGACAACGTGGTCACCACGTACACCGTCAACGCCTCCTCCGAGGTCGCCAACGGCACCTGGAAGCTCCGGGTCAGCGACAACGCGAACGCCGACACCGGCCGGATCAACAGCTGGGCGCTCCAGTTCTGACCGGTCCCGCCCCGGCGGTGCACCACCGAACACCGTGAGAAGGGCCGGGACGGTCGCGTCGTGCGACCGTCCCGGCCCCTTCGGCCGTTCGGCGGGATCTCGGCGATGCCGGTGGTGTCAGCGGCGGTTGAGCGCGCGGTCGACCGCGGTGAGAAGCTCGGCGTTCTCCGTGTCGCCGTCCAGCGACCAGAACATCGCCCCGCCGAGCCCCTTGTCCCGGATGTACGAGGCCTTGGCGCGCAGCACCTGCGGGTCGTCGTACGTCCACAGCGTCGTACCGTCGAACAGCCACGCGTGGCCGTTCTTCACATCACGGTGGACCTTGTACGTCCCCGCAGCGGCCAGCTTCTTGAGGACCTTGTAGTCCTCGTAGCCCGCCGCCCAGGTGGCCGGAGCCGGGGCCGTCGCCGGCTGCCCCAGGCCCGTACCGCCGCCGGTCACTCCGGTCCAGCCCTGGCCGTAGGTCGGCATGCCCATCACGATCTTGTGCTTGGGCGCGCCGCGCCGCACCCAGTCGCGCACGGTCCGGTCGACGCTGAAGTCGTTCCGCGCGTACAGGGCGGACTGCTGGGCCGTCTTCTTCTCGCCCGAGACGTGGTAGTCGTAGCCCTGGATGTTGACGAAGTCGAAGTCCTTCATGAGGCGCTTCACGTCGAAGCCCGCGTCGATGGCCTTCGGGTTGGCCGGGACGTACGCCGACAGGTCGTAGTGCTTGGGCTTCGGCTTGCCGTGCCCGTGGCCCTTCCCCTTCGCCGCCTTCTCCTCGGCCTTCGCCTCGCTCTTCGCGTGGGCGTCGAGCTGGCTGCGGAACTCGCTGATCAGGGCGGTGAAGTTCTTCTTGTCCTCCGGGCGGAAGACGGTGCCCTCGTTGGCGGGCGAGCCGGGCCACTCCCAGTCGACGTCGATGCCGTCGAAGAGGCCGGCCGCCGCGCCGTCGCCGCCGCGCGCCCCGTCCACCGGGAGGTTGCCCTTGATGTACAGGTCGACGCAGGAGGCGACGAGCGCCTTGCGGGAGGCCTCGGTGCGGACCGCGTCGGAGAAGTGGGTGGACCAGCTCCAGCCGCCCAGCGAGATCATGACCTTGAGGCCGGGGTGCTTGGCCTTCAGCTCGCGCAGCTGGTTGAAGTTGCCCGCGAGCGGCTGGGTGTCGGTGTCGGCGACGCCGTCCACCGAGTTCGCGGCGTCGAGCGGACGGGCGTAGTCCGCCCAGGCGTCGGCCTGGCCGGGGATGTTGCCGGTGAAGCACGTGCCCTCGGCGCTGACGTTGCCGAAGGCGTAGTTGATGTGGGTCAGCCTGGCCGCGGCCCCGCTGGTGTCCAGGTCCTTGACTTGGAAGTCGCGTCCGTAGACGCCCCATTGGGTGAAGTAGCCGATGCTCTTGTACGCCGGGCGGTGGTGGCCCTTGCCGCGGTCGCCGCCGTCGTTCCGGTCGGGGCCGGCGCTGGCGGTGGCCGCGGGTGCGACGCCTGCCAGCAGGGCCAGGGCGACGCCGGCGATGGTCATACGGGACAGGTTTCTTCGAGGCATGGGGCTCGTTCCTGTGCGTGATCCGGTGCGGAGGCAGAGCGGAAGGAAGGCGGAAGGAAAGTCGGGAGCCGTGCTGTGCACAGGAAGGTATTGGTCTGGACCAAAAATGGTCAAGAGCCCGGGAGTTGTCGGACTCGGCTGCCGCGTCGGTGGGCATGATGCGGGGGCCTGGGGGTATGCGTGAACCCCCACAAGATCATCACATTGGGTGAAACTCTGGCCCATGCTTGCGGTGCACAACCCACGGTTGTCAGGCTGTCGCAGACTGTCAACCTGTTGGGAGTGGCCTGTGACTTTCGGTGAGCAGCCCGCCTATCTGCGCGTGGCGAGCGATCTCAGGGAGAAGATCGTCAACGGCGCGCTGCCGCCCCATACCCGCCTGCCGTCGCAGGCCCGCATCCGGGAGGAGTACGGGGTCTCGGACACCGTCGCCCTGGAGGCGCGGAAGGTCCTGATGGCGGAGGGGCTGGTCGAGGGGCGCTCCGGCTCCGGCACGTATGTGCGCGAGCGCCCCGTGCCCCGCATGATCGCCCGCTCCGGCTACCGGCCGGACAAGGGGGCCAGTCCGTTCCGGCAGGAGCAGACGGCCGAGGGGGCGCGCGGGACCTGGGAGTCCCGCAGCGAGCAGGAGGGGGCGAGCCCCGAGGTCGCCGAGCGGCTGGGCATCGAGCCGGGTGACCGGGTGATGCGCACGCACTACGTCTTCCGGGAGGCGGGCGAGCCGATCATGCTCTCCACCTCCTGGGAGCCGCTCGCCGTCACGGGCCGGACGCCCGTGATGCTGCCGGAGGAGGGCCCGTTGGGCGGCTGCGGGGTGGTCGACCGGATGGCCGCGATCGACGTCGTCGTGGACAACGTCGCCGAGGAGGTGGGCGCGCGCCCGGGGCTGGCGGAGGAGCTCCTGGCGCTCGGCGGTGTGCCCGGCCATGTGGTCATCGTCATCGGGCGTACGTACTACGCCTCGGGCCGGGCCGTGGAGACGGCCGACGTGGTGGTGCCGGCGGACCGGTACCGCGTCGCGTACCACCTGCCGGTCAGATGAGGCCCGGATGACGTGGGGTGACGCCCCGTCGGGCCGGGGTGGTGGGGTGACGCTTCGTCGGGCCGGGTGAGGTGTGTCGGCCGGGGCGGTGGGGGCATGAGGGGCGCATTCTGCGGATGCGCCCCTTTCCTGATGGCCGGATGTGTATCTCTTTGTGCAAAGCCGCCTGCACTGAGTGAAGGTCAGGCGTACGCTCGGGCATATGCGTACTGCGGTTTCCTGGGGATCCTTAGAGACGTGCACGCCGGTGGGAAGAGGGGCGATATGCGGGGGAGCGACACGATGAGCGAGAGCGGCGCCGTCCTCCCTTGGCAGGTGATACGGCAGGACGACGGCGGCAACCGCTACCGCGTGGGCAGGTACGCCACGCAGGCCGAGGCGCAGAAGGTCGCCGACGGACTCGACGACCGCCACCGCCACCAGGTCTACCGGGTGGAGCGCGTGGGTCAGGGCGGCAGGCCCTGACGTGAAGGGCGGCCCCGTGGGGCCCTGGGAGGCCGTTCGGCCTCCCAGGGCCCCACGGGCCTTCCGGGAGCGCCTCCACGCCCGCGTACGCCCGTGTGCGCGCATCGGCCGCCCGGGCGGTAGGGTCCCGCCCGACCGGGGGCGCGGAAGCCGCCGGAGGTGCGGCGAGCGGGGCGGAGTGATGGCGGAGTGGCGTCGGTGCTGATCGACACGGTGGCGTGGGTGCGGATCGAGGGCGGCAGGATTCTCTGCGCGCGGCCCCGGGGCAAGGACGTCTTCTACATCCCGGGCGGCAAGCGCGAGGGGGCGGAGACCGATCTGCAGACCCTCCTGCGGGAGATCGAGGAGGAGCTGACGGTCGGCCTGATCCGGGAGACCGTCGTCCACGCCGGGACGTACGAGGCCCCCGTGGACGACCGGCCCGGCGCCGCCGTCGTGCGGATGAGCTGCTATTACGGCGACTATCGCGGCACGCTCGCCGCGAGCAGCGAGATCGAGGAGGTGGCGTGGTTCTCCTTCGCCGACCGGGCCCTCGTGCCGCCCGTGGACCAGTTGCTCTTCGATGACCTCAGGGCCGCGGGCGCGTTGAGCTGACCCCGGCCGTCGTGTGCGCGCATCATCGTGCGCACGCGTACGCCCGTCTGCACCAAACGCCCGGTTGCGCGGTAGTGAGCAATAAATGGTGGGTATGGGCTGTTTAGTCCCCATTTGCCAAGGGGGTGCGCCCGTGGTCGTCCCTGGGAAGTGATCGGCGTGATCGATACCGAAGGCGACTGCGCCGAGTGGACCTTCGCGGCGGAGCCCGGTTCCGTGCGCACCGCCCGGCACGCCGTCCGGGGCGCGCTGGGTTCCTGGGGGCTCGACGCGGCGGTGGGCGACCTGGCGGTCCTGCTCGTCAGTGAGCTGGTGACCAACTCCCTCCGGTACGCCTCCGGCCCCATCGGCGTACGCCTGGTCGTCACGCACCCCGACGGGGACCTTCCGCTCGACGGCCGCCTTCCCGCCGACCACCCTCCCGCACCCCCGGGCCTGCTGGTGGAAGTCTCCGATCCGCTTCCGGATCCACCCACCGAACGCAGTGCTGGACCCGACGACGAAGGGGGCCGCGGACTCCAGCTCGTGGCCTGTTCCGCACGTCGCTGGGGGACGCGCCGCGGAAAGAGTGGCAAGACCGTGTGGTTCGAGCTGGCTCTCCCTGGTTAGGAGAGTGGAGGGAAGCACAGCGATCACCAGAGGTCGGGCAGAACCTGGCTGAAAGGGACTGAGACCTTGCTGTGATCGTGAACGCCGTGTCGGTCGGGGCCGTAGTGCTGAATACTGCGGGCAGGACCGGTCCGGTGCGTGAGCTGGAGGGGACGGTCGCGTGAGCGAAATACCTGGGACAACGGGCGATGTGGTCGGGACGGCCGGCGATGTCGTGTGGCAGAGCAGCCCGCCCGGCTCGATCTACGACTACATCAGGGTCGCCTCCTTCTCGATCGGCCCCGACGGTCTGATCGAGCAGTGGAGCAGCCGGGCCGCCGGTCTGTTCGGCATGACCTCGACCGAGGCGATCGGCCGCGACCCGGTGGAGGCCTTCATGCCCGCCGAGCTGCGCTCGGACGGCCACCGGCGGGTCGGCGAGATCCTCGACGGCAAGGAGTGGACGGGACTCGTCCCGTTCCGGATGCCGGGCGAGGGCGGGGCGCACGGCGTCGCCGAGGTCTATGTGATGCCGAGTCTGACGGGCAGCGGGGAGCGGGCCGCGCTCTGCATCGTCGTCGACGTCCGGGCCCTGCGGCGCATCGAGACCGACCTCGCCGCGTCACAAGCCATATTCGGCCAATCTCCCTTCGGCTTCGTGCTGTTCGGTACGGACTTCGCCGTCGTCCGGGCCAACCAGCGCTTCGCCACGGTCTTCGGCGGCGTCGCCGAGGACCACCGGGGCCGCACGGTGGAGGACTATCTGCCGCGGGCCGAGGCCGACCGGCTGTCCGCCACCCTGAAACGGGTCCTGGAGACCGGGGAGTCGGTCACCGACCTCCAGCTCGTCGGCACCGCCCCCGGCGGCACCGAGCGCCGCCACTGGTCCATGAACCTCTACCGAGTGCACAGCGGCGCCGGCCGCCCCGTCGGGGTCGCCGGGCTCGCGACCGACGTCACCCGCCGGCACATCGCCGCCCGCGAGGCCGCCAGCGCCCGCCGCAACCTCGCCCTCCTCAACGAGGCCAGCGCCCGCATCGGCAATTCCCTGGACCTGGAGACCACCGCCCGCGAGCTCCTCGACGTGGCCGTCCCCGGCTTCTGCGACCTCGCCGCCGTCGACCTCTACCAGGGCCTCCTGACCGGTGAGGAGGCCGCGCCCGGCAGTTGGGCGCCCGCCCACCGCGAGTCCGCCGGAGGCTCGGCGGAGCTGCGCCGGGTGGCCCACGCCAGCGCCGTCGCCGACGCCCTGCCCACCGCGGTGGCGGGCAGCGGGCCGCCGGGCCCGGACGACCTGCCGCCCGCGCTCGGCTCCGTCCACCGCTTCCCGTTCGGCTCGCCCTGCGCCATGGCGCTGCGCTCCGGCCGGGTCGAGGACGTCCCCGGCGACGAGATGGGCTTCGTGCAGTCGACGCTCGCCGTGCCGATGGTCGCCCACGACACCGTCGTCGGCCTCGTCCAGTTCTCCCGTACGAAGGGCAGCGAGCCCTTCGGCGAGCGCGACCGGGCCCTGGCCACCGAACTGGCCGCCCGCGCCGCCGTCTGCATCGACAACGGCCGCCTCTACCGCCGCGAGCACGAACGCGCCCTGATCCTCCAGCGCAGCCTGCTGCCGCCCGGCGACCCCGAGGCCGCCGGACTCGACATCGCCTGCCGCTATCTGCCCGGCAACACCGCCACCGAGGTCGGCGGCGACTGGTTCGACGTGATCGAGCTGCCCGGCCACCGCACCGCCCTCGTCGTCGGCGACGTCATGGGCCGCGGCCTGCGCGCCGCCGTCGCCATGGGCGAACTGCGCACCGCCGTGCGGACCCTGGCCCTCCTCGACCTGGAGCCGGCCGAAGTGCTCTCCGCTCTCGACGAGGTCGCCCGCGGCCTCGGCTCCCCGAGCGCCGGCGAGCGCAGCGAGGGGCTCGGCGGCAGCGGGGGAGCGCAGTGGCCCTCCCGCGCCGCGCAGAAGTCCCGCGAGGCCGACCTCTCCGAGGTGTATCTCGCGACCTGCGTGTACGCGGTCTACGACCCGGTCACCCGACGCTGCACGTTCGCCAACGCCGGGCACCTCCCCCCGGCCGTCGTCGAGCCCGGCCTGCCCGCCCGGCTCATCGACGTACCGCCGGGCATGCCGCTGGGCGTCGGCGGTGAGCCGTTCGAGGAGGTCGAGGTCGAGCTCGCCGAGAACGCCCTGCTCACCCTCTACACCGACGGCCTGGTCGAGTCCCGGGACCAGCCTCTTGACGAGGGGCTGGAGGCGCTGCGGGCCGTCCTCACCGGCCCGCAGATGGAGCTGGAGGACGCCTGCGACCACGTCCTGACCACCCTGGACACCCGGCACGGCGAGGACGACATCGCCCTGCTGATGGCCCGCATCCAAGGGCTTCCCGCCGAGGCGGTCGGGGACTGGACGCTGCCGCGCGAACCCCGCTCGGTCGGGCGCGCCCGTGAGCTGGCCCGGAGCCAACTGCTCGCCTGGGACCTCGACGACCTGGTCGACACGACCGAACTCCTCGTCAGCGAACTGGTCACCAACGCCCTGCGCTACGGCGAGGGCGAGATCCGGCTCCGGCTGCTGCGCGACCGCACCCTGGTCTGCGAGGTGTGGGACGCCGGTCTCGTCCAGCCGCGCCGCCGCCGCGCCCGCGACACCGACGAGGGCGGCCGCGGGCTCCAGCTGGTCGGCCTGCTCAGCGCCGCCTGGGGCTCGCGACGCACCCCGCGCGGCAAGACCGTCTGGTTCGAACTGGCCCTGCCGGACGGGGCGCCGGCCGCCGAACTCTCCGTGGAGCAGCTGCTGAGCATGTACTGACCCCGGTGGCCCGAAGCGGTTACGAGCCCGTCTTCAGGGCCGCCAGCCGGGCCTCGACCTCTGCGCTGTCGCCCACGCTGTCCAGCTGCTCGAACTGGGCGTCCAGCGAGGAGGCGGCCAGCTCCTGCTTGCCCAGCGCCTTCGCCTCCTCGCGCCGCACCTTGTCCTCGAAGCGGCCCAGCTCGCTCGTCGGGTCGAGGACGTCGATGTTCTTCACGGCGTCCATCATCTGGTTCTGCGCCTGGGCCGACTTCGAACGCGCCACCAGCTCGTCCCGCTTGGCCTTCAGCTCGCCGAGCTTGACCTTCATCTGGTCGAGCCCCGTCTTCAGCTTGTCCACGACCTCCGACTGCGACGCGATGGTGGGCTCCGCCGTCTTCGCCTCCTGCTCCGACTGGAGCTGACGGCCGAGCGCCACCTTCGCCAGGTTGTCGAACTTGTCCGCCTCGGCGACCGACCCCGCCCCGCGCAGCTCGTCGGCCTTCCGGCTGGCCGCCAGCGCCTTGCCGCCCCACTCGGACGCCGTCTCGACGTCCTCCTTGTGGTCCTGCTCCATCAGCCGGAGGTTGCCGATGGTGGTCGCGACGGCCTGCTCGGCCTCCGCGATGTTGTTCGTGTAGTCCCGGATCAGCTGGTCCAGCATCTTCTGCGGGTCCTCGGCCTGGTCGAGGAGGGCGTTGATGTTGGCCTTCGCGAGCTGGGTGACGCGGCCGAGGATGGTCTGCTTGGTCATGGGATGGCTCCTTGGAAGTCGTGATCGCTGGTACGGGTGAACAGTGAGGACGGTTGGGTCAGAAGCGGCCGCCACCGCCCCGGCGGCCCCGGGTCCCGCCCCCGCCGAAACTGCCCGGCCCGCCGCCGAAGCCCCCGCCCCGGCCGCCGCCGAACCCCCCGCCGAACCCGCCCCCGTAACCCCCGCCCCGGCCGCCGCCACCGAACAGCCCGCCGAGGATGATGCCGCCGAGCACCGCCCCGCCCATGCCGCCGCCCCCGCCGCCCATTCCGCCCATCCCGCCCGGGCCCTGCGGGGAGCGGAAGCCGCGGACGTCCTGCTCGGCCAGGGCCGTCGCCTGCCCGGCCAGCGCGTCCGCCTGCCGTGCCTCGGCCAGCGCCCCCTGCGCGTCGGTGGCCGACAGCTCCCGGGCCCGCTCCCACCGGCGCTGTGCCTCGGCCAGCCGGGTACGGGCCTCGCTGCCGACCGCGCCCCGGTTGGTCGTGATGTAGTCGGCCGCAGCCCCGATCGCGGACCGGGCGGTGAGCATCGCCTGATCGAGGAGGGACCGGGCCTTCGCCTCGCCGCGCTCCTGGTCCCGGGCCCCCGCCAGCGCCTCGTCCAGGGCCGCGTCCGCCTCCTCCACCCGGCGCAGCGCGTCGATCGGGTCGTACGGTCCCGCGGCCATCGCGCCCCGGACGTCCGTGAGCACGGCCTCGGCGCGGGCGATCCGGCCGCGCAGATCGGCGGTCGACGCGCCCTCGGCGGTCCCTTCGAGCAGCCCGCCCGCATCCGCGAGGTCCGTATCCGTCTCGGTGAGCGCGGCGGGCAGCTTCTGCGCCGCCTCGGCCAGCTCCGCCGCCCGCCGCTCCACCGAGTCCAGCAGCGTGGCCGCCTGGCCCACCGCACCCTCGGCTCCCCGGATGTACACCGCGGCCCGGGAGTTCTCGCCGCCCTCGACCGCCGTACGGGCCTGCTCCACGGCCGAGCCCGCGAAGACGAGCCGGTCCTTCGCCTCCTCGACATCGGCCGACACGGGTGCGGCGGCGCCCTCCCCGTACCGCTCGCGCAGCGCCGCGACGCCCGACTCGGCCGCCGCGACCCGGCCGGTGAGGTCGCGGTGCGTGGCGTCCACGGTGGCCAGGGCCTCGGGAGCGGTACGTTCCAGGGCGCGCAGCCGGTCGAAGTCCTCGGAGACGGTGTCGAGGCCCTCGTTCGCGGTCGCGCACCGCCGCAGGATCTCCTCCAGCATCCGGCGGCGGGTCGCGTCGTCCTCGGGGAAGGCGTCGTCGAGCTGCTGGCGCAACCGGAACGACCGCGTCAGCTCGTCCTTCGCCCCTGCGACCGCCTCCGTGAACGGCTTCGCCGCCTCCTCGCCGAACTGGGCGGTGGCGAAGCCGAGTTCCTCCTCGCTCGTGCGCACCGCGTCGTCGGTGTCCACCAGCACCTGCTTCGCCTCCGCGTCCAGCTCCGGCAGCGGCGTCGGCGGCTCCGGCGCACCACTCGCCCCCGCGGTGCTCCCCCACCCGGTGGCGGCGGGGGTGGTGCGGGTCGTCGTGCGCCGTCTGCGCCGGGCGTACGCGTAGACGCCGACCGCGGCGACGCCGGCGAGGACGGCCACCGGCAGGATGAAGTCGCGTGCGCCGGTGAAGCCGGAGTCGCCCGTTCCGGGATCGGCGGGCCCCGGGGTGATCGCGGGGGCGGTCACGGGGCGTCCGGCCAGGACCGAGGCGTAGCCGTCGGCCGCGCCGATCGCGGCCCCCGCCCAGTCGTTCTCCCGCAGCGCGGGCTCGATCGCGGTCCCCGCCACGTCCCGCAGCTGTCCATCGGTGAGCCGTGCGTCCGCGTCGACGGAGTAGGCGTACTGCCGGTCGTGGGTGGCGACGGAGAGCAGCACGTCGTTCTGGCCCAGGCCGTTGCGGTCGGCGGTCTCGTCGCTCCAGGTCTGTCCGGACCGGCCGGAGAAGTCGCGTACGTACACCACGAAGAGCTGGACGCGCTGCTCGTCGTACAACCGGTCGAGCGCGTCCTCCACCTGCCCCGCCCGGTCGCCCAGCGCCCCGACCCGGTCGGTGATCTGCCCGTCCCGGGACAGCTCGACGGGGTCGTCGGCGCGGGCGGTCCCGGCGGCCGGGAGCACCAGCCAGCACACGGCGAGCAGCACGGCGGACAGTGCGGCGAGCAGTACGGCGGGCGGCGTGGCGAACGGCACGGCGGGCGGCGTGGCGGACAGGTCGGCGCGTCGGCCGGTGGTCCCTGGCAGTCGAGGAGACGTCACCTTTGCGAGGCTATGTGTGCTTTTTCGCCCCCGCGACCCGGCGTTCCGCCGAACCGCGCCCGCCGTCCGCAGGGGCGTTCCGCCGCCCCGCGTCGGCTGTTCGCATGAAAGGGCGCGGGAAAGCGGTCCGCCCGCGCGTGTACGGAGGGACGGAGACCGCAGCCCGTCGTCAGATGGGGCGGACGTGGCGCGCCCCGGGCCCCGGCGCCGGAGGCCGACGGCACCGCGCCGGTCAGGCACGGTCCCGCGAGAGGCCCGAAGTCCGGAGGTGGCGAGTGACTGGCCTTCAGCTGTCGGTCGTCGTGCCGTGTTTCGACGAGGCCGAGGTGATCGAGTCCTTCCACGCCACCCTCGTCGGCGTCCTGGGCCCGCTCGGGGACAGCTTCGAGATCTGTTACGTGGACGACGGCAGCCGGGACCGCACCCGCCTGCTGCTCAGCGCCATCGCCGCGCGTGACCCGCGCGTCCACTACACCGCCTTCAGCCGCAACTTCGGCAAGGAGGCCGCCATGCTCGCCGGCCTCCGCATGTCCCAGGGGGCCGCGGTGGTCATCATGGACGCCGATCTCCAGCACCCGCCCGAGCTGATCCCCCGCATGCTCGAACTGCACCGGCACGGCTACGACCAGGTCATCCCGCGCCGCGACCGCGCGGGCGAAGGCCTGATCCGCAGCACCCTCAGCCACACCTACTACGCGCTCGTCCGCCGCTGCATGGACGTGGAGCTGATCGACGGCTCGGGAGACTTCCGGCTGCTGTCGAGGCGGGCGGTGGAGAGCGTCCTGTCCCTCCCCGAGAGCAACCGCTTCTCCAAGGGGATCTTCTCCTGGATCGGCTTCGACACGGTCACCTTCCGCTACCGCAACAGCGAGCGGGTGGCGGGCCGGTCGAAGTGGGGCAGCAGGCGGCTGCTGAACTACGGCATCGACGGACTGCTCTCCTTCAACAACCGGCCGCTCCGCCTCGCGATCTACACCGGCTTCTGGGTCTTCGTCTCGGCCCTGGTCTATGCCCTGTGGACCGTCGTGCGGGTGGTCCTGCACGGTGTGGACACCCCCGGCTACGCCACCCTGCTCATCGCCGTCGTCGCCCTCAGCGGCATCCAGCTGGTGACGCTCGGGGTCATCGGCGAGTACGTGGGCCGCATCTACCACGAGGCGAAACACCGTCCGCCCTACGTGGTGCGGGAGACCGACGCGACCTGCCGGGCGCTGCTGGACAGCCCGCCGCCGCGCGTGCGGCTCACCAGGGATCAGGACCCGGCGCTCACCGCGGGCCGCCCGGCCGAACACGCCGTGACGCCCACCGCCGGCCCGGGCTCCGCCGCCACCGTCCACGGCTCCGGCTCCGCCACGTTCGCTCCGGGCTCCGCCGCCGCCCCGGGCCGGTCCCGTACCGTCCGCCAGTTCGGCAGTTTCGTCCTCATCGGCTGCGTGAACACCGCCGTCTACCTCGGGATCTACGCCTCGCTGAACCGCTGGATCCCCTACCTGACCGCCCACGTCATCGGCTACACGGTCAGCATCGTGTGCTCCTTCCTGCTCAACTCCTACGTCACCTGCCGGACGCGGCCGACCTGGCACGCGTTCGTCCGCTATCCGCTCTCCAGCGTGGTCAACCTGGTGGCGTCGGGGGCGCTGCTCTACGGAGCGGTGAGCGGCCTCGGGATGGACAAGAACCTCGCCGCGCTGGCCGCCGGCGTCATCGTCACGCCGATCTCCTTCCTGCTGGCGCGGTGGGCGATCACCTCGGGCCAGGCCAAGGCCGCGGCCGCCGTGGCGGACGGCGAGGGGGGACCGAAGAGTCCGGCCGAGCCGCTGCCCGGCCGCCCGGCGCCCGCACCGCTGCCCACCCGCTCGCCCCAGGACCGGTGAGGCCCGCGATGTCCGACGACCTTCCCGTAACCGCCGCCCCGGCGGACCCGCAGAACGCGACGACGCCGGACCGGGCCGGACCGAACCGGGCCGAGAGCCCCTCGGGCCGCCCCTGGACGGCCGTGTGGGTGACCGCCCTCGCGCTCCCGCCGCTCGCCCTGCTCACCGCCGCGTCCTGGTTCGGGCGGTGGGTGAGGCCCGGCGCGGACGACTGGTGCTTCCTGCCGCGCGTACGGGACGACGGCATCAGCGGCCTGGTCGGGAAGTTCTACTTCGACGACAACGGGCGGGTCGCCAACGCGCTCCTGGTCGGCGCGTACGCGAAGTTCCAGGTCGCGGGCCACCAGTGGTTCCCTCTGATCAGCGGGGTCCTGGTGCTCGTGGTGCTGTGGATCCTGGCCGTCCTGGCGCTGCGCCGGGCCGGGCTGCGCACCCCGCGCGGGCTGCCGCTCCTGCTCGCGGCCATGGCCACCGCGCTGTTCCTGTTCGTCACGCCGAACACGTACAAGACGTTCTACTGGCCCGCCGCGTCCGTCTCGCACACGCTGCCGCCCGTCCTCGCCTGCGCCGCCCTGATCCCGCTCCTGCTCGCCCGCACCCGCCGGGGGCGGGTAGGCGCGCTCGCCGTCGCGGTGCTCGCCGCGGCCTTCCTCGCCACGCTGTCCGAGGAGACGGCGATCGTCGTGGTGATGGTGCTGCTCGCCGCGCTCCTCGTCTCCGGCCGGGTCGTCCCCGCCGCCGAGCGGGGGTTCGTCCGACTGTGGTGCGCCGGGGGCATCGCCGGGACGGCGGCCGGGGCCCTGGTCCTCCTCACCTCGCCCGGCTCCACGACCCGCAGGGACCGCTTCGGCGCGGAGACCACCTCCCTGCTCGCCCCCGACTCCCTCGCCGCTTCGCTGCGCGCGTTCGCCGAGATCACCGTCACCGTGGTCACCACCTGGCAGTACGTGGGCGGCGTCGCGGTGGGCGTCCTGCTCGGGCTGCTGTGCCGGAGGGGGGACGGGACGACGCCCCGCCCGCCCGCGCACTGGCCGCTGCTCACCGCCGCCGGAGTGGTCACCCTCCTGGTCTCCGGCTACCTCTGCACGGTCATCGCCTACCCGGTGTTCAACGACCGGGTCAGCGACCCGAGTGCCAACCGGCTGTGGAACGACTACCTCCTGCTGTACGTGCTCCTCCTCGTCGGCGTCGGAGCCCTGCTGGGCCTGGCCCTGCGCCGGTACGCCCGCAGCACCGCCCCGGCGAAGGCCGTGTGCGCGGCACTCTGCGTCCTGGTCTGCGTCGGCCCGGCCATCGCGCTGACCAACCTGGACACCGCACTGCGGGCCCGGGCCGAGAAGTGGGACGCCCAGGACCGGCGGCTGCGCGAGGGCGCGGCGGCCGGGGAACGGGTCCTGCCGTACGAGCGCCTGGTGATCAGTCAGATGCTGGAGCCGTTCAGCAAGGGCGGGGAACAGTACTGGCCCGGCGGCTGCGTCGCCGACCTCTACGACCTCGACCGGGTCACGGACGGGGCCAGGGGGCGGTGACGGCGGTCAGCCGAAGTCGTCGGGGACGATCCGCATCTTCTCCGCGATGCGGGCGAGGGCCTTCTGGTCGGCCGTGTTGAGGGAGTCGAGGACGGTGCCGCGCACGGAGCGCAGGTGGGTGGGGGCCGCCCGGCGCACGAGGCCGAAGCCCGCGTCGGTGAGTTCGGCGAGGGTGTAACGCCCGTCGGCCGGGTCGGGGGTCCGGACGACCCAGCCGCGCTGTTCACACCGCTTGATGACGTTGGACAGCCGGGAGAGCGACCCGCTGGCGAGGAAGGCGAGTTCGCCCATCCGCAGCTTGCGCCCCGGCGCCTCGGAGAGATGGCTGAGCACGAGGTACTCGAACAGGGTGAGGCCGTGCTCCTGCCGCAGCGGCGACTCCAGCTTGCCGGGCAACAGCAGGACCAGGGAGATCAGCCCCGTCCACGCCGCCTTCTCCTGTTCGTCGAGCCAGCGCGGCCGGTCGCCGTCCGCGGGCGCGTCAGCCTGCCCGTCCCCGTGCCCGTCCGTGTCGCCCACGGGCCTTTTCGTGCTGCTCATCGGTCTCTCTGTCCCTTCGACGCGATCCGCGATGACTTTGCGCTTGAAGTCATCGCTTGCTACTATCACTTTACGCGTGAAGTCATAGAAGCGGAAACGCACCCCCTGGGGCGCGGGAAGAGGAAGCATCATGAGCACCGTCACCTTCGGCATCGTTCCGGGCTACGGCGAGAAGCTGCACGCGGCCCTCGGCTACAGCGGCGCCGTCCGCGTCGGGGACCGGGTCGAGATCTCCGGCCAGGCCGGAGTCGACGACGACCTGGTCATCCCCGACTCGCTGGAGGACGAGATCGTCCAGGCCTTCGACAACGTGGAGCGCGCGCTCGCCACGGTCGGAGCCACCTGGAAGGACGTCATCCACGTGAACTCGTACCACAAGGTCGCGCCGGGGGACGACGTCATCGGCGAGGACCACAACCGGGTCATGGCCGAGCAGTTCCGCCGCCGCCTCGGCGGCCGTGCGCCGATCTGGACCGAGACCGGCGTCACGGTCCTCGGCCTCGCCGCCATGCGCGTGGAGATCCGCGTCACCGCCATCGCCGGCTCCGGAGCCTGATCGCCGCCCCCCGGGGCGGGGCCCGACGGGCGCCTACCAGGGCAGCACCCCGCTCTCGTCCTGGAGGGTTCCCGTCGGGCCGTCCGCGTCGAGGGTCGCGAAGCGTACGACGACCCGGGCGCTCTCCTCGGGGGAGCGTCCGATGCCGAACGCCGCGGTCATGTCGGTGGCGGTCGGGCCCGGCTCGACCGCGTTGAACCTGATGTCCGGCTCGGACTTGGCGTACTGGACCGTGAGCATGGTGGCCGCCGCCTTCGAGGCGGAGTAGAGCGCCAGCGGCAGCGTGGACTCCACCCGGTCGGGGTTGTTCACCGCCCAGAACGAACCCGCGCTGCTGGAGACGTTGACGACCGTGGCGTTCGAGGACTCGCGCAGCAGGGGGAGCGCCGCCTCCGTGACGCGGACGATCCCTACCGCGTTGGTGTCGAAGACCCGCAGGGCCTTGGGGCCGTCGACGTCCCCGTGTCCCAGGAGGCCCGCGTTGTTGACCAGGACGTCGAGCCGGCCCTCGGCCGCGCCGATCGCCGCCAGTGCGCTCTTCACCGACGCGTCGTCGGTCACGTCGAGCTGGACGAACCGCGCGCCGAGTTCGGCGGCCGCCTTCTCGCCGCGCTCGACGTCACGGGCGCCGATGTAGACGGTGTGGCCCAACGCGAGGAGCTGCTTGGCGGTTTCGTAACCGATGCCCTTGTTGGCTCCGGTGATCAGGGTGACGGTCATGGCGTGCCCCAGATTCTGTAGTGATCGATGCAGAACTTCACCGTAGCACTTCCGCATCGATCACTACAGAAAGCGTAGGATGAGGGCGTGGAGACGAGGAAGAAGAGCCCGAGCGGCCGGCCGAGGGGGTTCGACGCCGACGCGGCGCTGGAGCGCGCGATGCTGGTGTTCTGGGAGCACGGCTACGAGGGCGCCGGCCTGGCCGCGCTGACGGACGCGATGGGTATCTCCGCCACCAGCATGTACGCGGCCTTCGGCAACAAGCAGGAGCTGTTCCGCAAGGCCATGGAGCGCTACGCCACGGGCCCGAGCGACTACCTGGTCCGGGCCCTGGAGGAGCCGACCGCCCTCGGTGTCGCCACCGAGATCCTGGCCGGCACCCTGCGGACCACCACCCGCCCGTCCGGTCCGCAGGGGTGTCTGGGGGTCCAGGGCGCGCTGGTCGCGAGCGACTCGGGGCGCGAGGTCCGCGAACTGCTCGCCGACTGGCGGAACGACAGCTGCCGCCGGGTCCAGGAGCGGTTCCGGCGGGCCGTCGACGAGGGCGATCTGCCGCCGGACGCCGACCCGGGGGTGCTGGCCCGCTATGTGACGACCCTGGCCTTCGGGATCGCCGTGCAGGCCGCGAGCGGAGTCTGCGGCGACGAACTCCAGGCGATGACCGACGCCGCTCTGCGCTCCTGGCCGCCCGTCTGACGGAGACGGACGGCCAGGTGGGATGTGCGCGGGAAGGTTCAGTACCCGTAGATCATCTTGTACGCGACCTCCGGCAGGAACTGCCCGGCCGCGGAGCCGGCGCCGACCCCGCAGTCGCCGTCCGACTCGCCCGGGGTCTTCAGCCAGAGCAGCATCTCGGCCCCGCCGCCCGTCTGGCTGACCGTCCCCGTCCGGCGTCCACCGGGGTTGCACCACTCGCCGTTGGAGCCGTTCCCGTTGCGGCTGGTGTCGATGACGTACGGCTTCGTGTAGCCGTAGGACGCGGACAGGGAGCCGTTGACGGCGTTGCCGTACGCGGAGTTCTCGCCGGTGCCGTAGTAGTTCGAGATGTTCAGCGTGAAGCCGTGCGCCTGCCGGGCGCCCGCGCCCTCCAGGTGCTGCGCCATGGTGGCCGCGCCGATCCAGGCCGGGTTTCCGGCGTCCAGGTAGGTCCAGGTGTTGGGCGCGTGCGCGCTGAACCGGTCGAGCGCGTCCCGGAGCATCCCGTTGCGCTCGTCGATCTGGGCCTGGCTCAGACAGCTGAAGTCGCCCAGCGAATCCGGCTCGATGACGACCAGCGCGGGCCGTGAGCCGATGGCCGAGGCGAACGCGGAGATCCAGGTGCGGTACGCGCTCGGGGTGCCCGCGCCGCCGCCGGAGTGGCCGCCGCAGGCGTCGCGGCCGGGGATGTTGTACGCGATCAGGACGGGCAGCTTGTCGGCGGCGTCGGCCGCGCCCACGTAGGAGCCGACCGCCGCACCGATGTCGCCGCTCCAGGCCCCGAACCAGCGGGCCATCGGCCGCGAGGCGATGTTGTCCCGGATGGCGGCGGCCCGGCCGTCACCGGGATGCGCCGCGGCCCAGACGGCGGGCGTCGAGTTCGGGTCCGCATAGAACCCGCTGGTCATGCCGATCGGGTCGGCCGCAGCGGTGGCGGGTGCTGCGGTGGCCTGGTGGCCCGCGCCGAGGGGGAGCAGGAGGCAGGCGAACGCCGACGCGACGAGCGTACGCATCAGGCGTCTCGTGCCGGTCGTGCTTCTCATGAGTGCGGCCCTTCTGTGGGAGCGCTCCCAGTCTGCGGCGGCCGAACAGTGGGGGAGGGAGCTGTGGGGGTGGTGGGGAGTGCGTACGGCGGACCGGTGGGGCGTCGGTCCGCGACTGCCGCCGTCAGTCGAGACGGTGACAGCGCGGCACGCCGCTGTCAATGAGTCCGGCAACGGCCCTCGTCACGGCGTGCGCGCGGTCCTCCACGGCGTACCAGAAACGGCGTTGCCGCGACGAGCGGGAGTCCTCCCAGCCGCTCCGGCCTCCGGCCGAGCGGAACCGCGAGCGGGATGGGAGTGTCGAGGTGTTCGCATCTGCCGGATGGGTACCTGAATGTCCGCCCGGTTGTCCTGCGACCGTTTCCGTCTCGCAGGACTTTGTCCGGGAGTTCTCCGCGAAAGGAAGTCATGAGTACCTATCGAGTCGTCAACCCTGCCACCGGTGAAACGGAACAGGAGTACCCCACCGCCACCGACGGGGAGCTGCGCGACGCGCTCGCCCTGGCCGACGACGCGCAACGCGCCTGGGCCGCCCGGCCGGCGGCGGAGCGGGCCGATGTCCTGCGGCGGGTCGCGGACCTCTACGAGGAGCGCAAGGACCGGCTCGCCGCCATCATCACCCGCGAGATGGGCAAGCCGGTCAAGCAGGCCCTCGGGGAGCTGGCCATCGTCGTGTCCATCTACCGCTACTACGCCGACCGGGGCGAGGGCTTCCTGGAGGCGGAGGAGCTGGACGTCGCCTCCGGCGGCCGGGCCGTCATCCGCAAGGAGGCGGTCGGCGTCCTGCTGGGGATCATGCCGTGGAACTTCCCGTACTACCAGGTGGCCCGCTTCGCCGCGCCGAACCTGATGCTGGGCAACGCGGTCCTGCTCAAGCACGCCCCGCAGTGTCCGGAGTCGGCGCTGGCGATGGAGCGGATCTTCCTGGACGCGGGCCTGCCCAAGGGCGCCTACGTCAACATCTTCGCCACCAACGAGCAGATCGAGACGCTGATCGGTGACGACCGGATCCACGGCGTCTCCCTGACGGGTTCGGAGCGGGCCGGAGCGGCCGTCGCGGAGATCGCGGGCCGCAACCTGAAGAAGGTCGTGCTGGAGCTGGGCGGCTCCGACCCGTACCTGATCCTCGGTACGTCGAACATGGAACAGGTCGTCAAGAACGCGCTGATCGGCCGGATGGGCAACGCGGGCCAGGCCTGCAACGCCGCCAAGCGCATCATCGCCCTCGACGAGCACTACGACGGCTTCTCGACCGCTTTCACCGAGGCGGTCCGCGGCATCACCGTCGGCGACCCCACCGACCCCGGCACCTTCATGGGGCCCCTCTCGTCGGAGAAGGCGGTCGAGACCCTGGACGAGCAGGTCCAGGACGCGATCTCCAAGGGGGCCACGGTGCTGGCCGGCGGCAAGCGCATCGACCGCCCCGGCGCCTGGTACGAGCCCACCGTGCTCGCGGGGATCACCCCCGACATGCGGGCCTACAAGGAAGAGCTGTTCGGGCCGGTGGCCCTGCTGTTCAAGGTCGGCTCCGAGGAGGAGGCCGTGGACTTCGCCAACAACTCGCCCTACGGTCTCAGCGCCTCCATCCAGACCGACGACGACGCCCAGGCCGAGCGGGTGGCCCAGCGCCTGCAGACCGGCATGGTGTTCGTCGGCGCACCGTCCGGCACCGCGGCGGAGCTGCCGTTCGGCGGGGTCAAGCGGTCCGGGTTCGGCCGGGAGCTGGGCCGGTTCGGCATGGAGGAGTTCGCCAACCACAAGCTGGTCCGGCTGGTGCGCTGACGTCCGGTACGGCGCTCCGCCGCCCCACCCCGCGCGAACGGGCGGCGGCTCAGGGCGTCCTGGGCGCCCCGCGCGTACGGGCGGGGGCTCAGGGCGTCCTCGGTCCGATGCCGGTCGTCGTGCGGCTCACCGAGTCGTAGGACCGGGCTCCGGCCCACCATCCCGGCAGGGTTCCCGGCCCGGTGGCTCCCCAGGGGAGCCACCGGCCGTCGGGTCCGGGCCACACCGCGCCACGGCCCCGTCCGAGCGTGATGTGCGGCACCCAACGAGCCGGGGAGAGCAGCGGGTTGGACCGGTCGCCTCCGGGGGTGCCCCGCAGGATCCGCCACACCGTCTCGTGCAGCTCCAGGAGGGCGGCGTCGGGCCGGACCGCCCAGGCCAGCACCTCGACCCGGCCGGAGAAGCGCAGCAGCCCGGTCAGGTGGAGGGGAAGGGGGAGCGTGGCGACGGCCTCCGCCAGCGCGGTGCGGGCTTCCGCGGGGAACGTCTCGGCCGTGGCGAGCGTGAGGTGCGGCCGGTTGGTCGGGTGGCGGTGCGCGGTCTGACTGGGCAGGCCCTCGTCCGCGAGGGCCTGCCACACGCCCCGTACGGCTCGGTCGGTCGCCCCGTCCGGGAGCAGCTCGATGCTGTGCACGGGGGCAGCGTAGGGCCGCCGCACGGCGTGCGGTGGCTGCCGCGACCGTGCGCCTTCCACGGCCGTTCTGTCAGAGGCGGATGTTAGACCTGAGGTGTCTTCTCCCGCCCTGAGGAACCGACCTGACGAGGTGTCCGCCGATGCGTCCCCCCTTTCCCCTCCCGCCCCGCGACGAAGCGATCCGCGTGCCCGGAATCCTGCTGCTGCGTACCGACGACGGCAGCGACGGCGATGCGTGGAACGACGTCCTTGAGCGCATGGGCGAGCTGCCCGGTATGCGCCCGCCCGGGGCAGGCGGTGCGGCCGAAGCCGGGGCGGCCATTCCCCGGCGGTTGATCGTGGCTCAGGAGCCCGGCTGGGGAGGCTCCACCCGCGCCACCCCCCAGGAGATCGCTGCGGCTTTCGACCGCCCCGGGGCATGGATACCCGACCTGGTGGTGCTCACCGACGCCCGGACCGCGCGTGACGCGGAGGCGCGTCCGCTGCTGGCCTTCAGCGGCAGCGATGGGCAGGCCTTCTGGATCACCCCGCGGCAGACGGCCATGGCGTACCTGGCGCTGCACCGGGGACTCTCCTTCACCCTTGACGGGTTCGCCGAGGAGGCGCCCGCCGAGTGGGAGGACGGGGAGGCGCCGGACCCGGAGGAGGAGGACGAGTACGAGCCCGCGGGCCTGGCGTTGGAAGCGCTGGACACCCCGCCCCGCTACACCCCGCCGGACCGTGAGCTGCCTGTGCTGGTCCAGGAGGCCGATCTCCTCGTCCGCACCGACTTCACCGACGACGCGGCCTGGGCCTCCGTGACCGAGACGGTGCGCCGTGGCCGAGGGGCGTCGCTGGATGTGATCGAGGACTTCGCCGAATACGTCACCTTCGTCGACGATCCGGCCTTCGCGGGCGCCACCCCGGAGCAGGTGATGGCCCAGGTCCGCCCGGGCGCGGATCCGGAAGAGCTGATCTCCGACGTGGTGCTGATCGCGGACGCCGCCACCATGCGTGAGCCCGGACAGACCGTCCGGGTGGTCCCTCTGGAGGACGAGGTCGGGCACTCCTTCCGGGTGGACGCCGAGGTCGCCGGGATCATGGTGGTCAACCTGGCGCTGGGCAACATGGGCCTCGAGGACTGGCGGGAGGACGACGCATAGGCCTAGGGGTCGGTGCGACCAGAGATGTACATCTAAATGCCCCATAGTTTGACGTTTCCGGCGCATGGGCGGTCGAAGATTGAGGTGAACAGAAGAGATCTGCTCGTAGTCGAACGGGAGAGAACATGCGTGGCGTTCTGATAGGCGTCGTCGGCGCCGTGGCGGTCCTCGGAGTCGCGGCCGCGGTGGCCGTACCCGCGGCCGGGGAGTGGTACGACGGACGCCACGAGCAGACCTCGTCCTACGCCACGGGCAAGAAGGCCAAGGAGGAGCGTGAGTCCGTTCCCCGCTGGCTGCCGGACGATGCCGCGTCCGTCGAGTACGCCATGCGGACCACCGGCGGCGAGCGCATCCTCAAGGCCACGCTCCACGACGGCCGCCTCCCCGCACCGTGCGAACCGCTCGGCGGCGCGAGCGCCCCGGACCCCGAGATCAGCGCGTCCTGGTTCGCCTCGGGGGCCGCGAGCAGCGCGAGGGGCCGTTGCGGCTCCTATTACGTATCGCTTGAGGACCACACGCTGTACGCCTGGCAGACGAACGACGACTGGGTCGCGGAGAACCGCGGCTCCGCGCAGTAGCCGGATCGTCAACGGCGCTCTGTGCGTTCTGCCGGCCGCGCCGGGCCGTGGTGGCGGGGATGGGGCCGGTAGTCCGGGCAGGAGGCACGGGCACGAGTACGGGGCCTCCGGTCCGCCGACCGGAGGCCCCGTACGTCATGAGCCCGCTGTGGCGTCAGATGCCGCAGCTCGGCGCGGACCAGAAGCGGCCGCTGCCCCCGGCGACGTGGGTGTGGTCGTTGTGGCCGGGGTAGCCCGGGCCGAGGATCTCGGTGAAACCGTGGTTGCGGGCCGCCTGGGCGAGAGCGCAGAAGCCCTGGGAGCCCGCGCCGAGGTCCGCCGCGTGGCCGTACAGATGGCGGCTGTTGGCCGCGCCGCCGACCGCGCTGTTGCAGGAGACGCTGCGGAAACCGCCGTTGACGGTCATCGGCCGGTCGCCCATGGCGTGCCGCATGGCCTGGAGCTTCCACATGGTCACGAGCGCGTTGGCGCGGGCGGTGGCGGCGCTGACCTTGCCCCCGGACCAGTCGGAGTTGCAGCGGTTCAGCTCGGCGTAGGTGAAGTTGACCGGGGTGCAGTCGTCGTCCTGGAGTTGGTAGATCTTGTTGAACGTCGCGGATCCGGCGATGCCGTCGGCGGCCAGCCCGTACGCGGACTGGAAGCGCTGCACGGCCGCCTTCGTGCCCGGGCCGAACGCCCCGTCGACGGCGATCTGGTTCCCGGTGCCGGGATAGCCCGAGACCCGGATCTGGAGCTGGCGTACCGCCTCACCGCTGGACCCCTCCCGGAGGGTTCCGCTCCAGGTGTAGCAGCCGTCGGCCGCACGGGCGGCGCCGGCCGACGCGGAGCCGGCGGCCGGGGCGGGGGACGGGCTCGCGGAGGCGGTGGCGGTGGTGCCGCCGAACGCCAGGGCCGCGCCGGCGAGGGTGGAGAGAAGGAATCCGATGGGGCGTGATCGCATGGGGGTGACACCTCATTGTCGTCAGCGGTCCATGGGGGGATTCCGAGCCTCGGGCGCGGACTGGCAAGTGTCAAGGTCATGTCAACATGCTGCCAAGGGGGCCGGCCCGGCGGGAAAGCCTGCCGCCCCGGCGGGGTGTGGTGGGCCGGTGGCGGGATGGGGGGAATGGCGACGAATCAGTCGTGGGAGCGGCTCTACGGCGACCTGTCGGCAGCGAAGGTGTCGGTGTCTGACCCGGGTGGCTGCGTCTGCTCGCACGCGCGGACGTCGGCCTCGCCCTGGGGCCGGCGGCCAGTCGGTGGGCCGCGCCCGCGCCAGGAGAAAGGCGGCCTGAAGGCCGGGCCCGGACCGGCCGGCCCCGGTGGTGCCGGTGGTGCGGAGGGGGCCCGGGCTGCGGCTCAGGCGGACGGCCAGTTCCGCAGCGCGGTGTCGGCGACGTCCTGCAACTCGTCGCGGGTCGCGCCGGCGGCCGCCTGGACGGCGATGCCGTTGGCCAGGGTCATGAGATAGCCGGCCAGCGCGTCCGGGTCGGCGTCGGCGGGCAGGTCCCCTTCGTCCATGGCCCGGCGGAAGCGATCGCGGAGGTGGGCGCGGTTGCCCTCGCGCCACCCGGTCAGCGCCTCGCAGGCGTTGTCGCCCAGGTGGCCCGCGGCCACAAAGCCCTGCACGGCCAGGCAGCCGGCCGGCCGGTCGGGCTGGGTCGAGGTCTGCACGGAGCCGTTGAGGTAGGCGGCGGCGACCTCGCGCGCGGTGGCCTCGTGCGCGGCGCGGGTCGTGTAGGAGCCCGGACCCTCCGCGTACCGCTCCAGGGTCTTGCGGAACAGGGCCTCCTTGTTGCCGAAGGCCGCGTACATGCTGGTCTTGGTGATGCCCATGGCCCGGGTCAAGTCGGTGAGGCTCACCCCGTCGTAACCGTGCTCCCAGAACACGGCCATGGCCCGCTCCACCGCCTCGTCCGCGTCGAAGCCGCGCGGTCGGCCGAGGGGCGCGCCGCCTGCCTTGCTCACTGCCTCCGCACCGCCCCGCTCATCGTCTTCACCCCTGCATCCTACCTTTCTGTTCCGATCGGAACAGAAGTGCTAGGGTCTCATTCTGTCCCGACCGGAACAGATGTGGGAGAGGGTTGCGTCATGAGCACATTCGGAAGCGGCACACGCAGGCTCGAAGGCAGGACGGCGGTCGTCACGGGCGGCGGGACGCGTGGCATCGGCCGGGCGACGGCCGCACGGCTCGCGGCGGAGGGAGCGCACGTCTTCATCACGGGGCGGCGCGAGGCCGAGCTGAAGGAGGCGGCCGAGGACATCGGCTCGTCGGTGACCGCGGTGCGCGGCGACATCACGGACCCGGCCGACCTGGACCGGCTGTACGAGGCGGTGCGCGAACGCGGTCAGGGCCTGGACGTGCTGTTCGCCAACGCGGGCACGGCCTCGTTCGTGCCGCTGGAGGAGACCACCGAGGAGGAGTTCGACCGCATCTTCGCGGTCAACGTGAAGGGCACCTTCCTGACCGTGCAGAAGGCGCTGCCGCTCCTCAACGGAGGCGCGTCGGTCATCCTCAACGCGTCCACGGCCGCCGACCACGGCACGCACGCCTTCGGCGCGTACGCGGCCTCGAAGGCCGCGGTCCGGTCGTTCGCGCGGACCTGGGCCAACGAACTCGTCGGCCGGGGCGTCCGCGTCAACGCGATCTCGCCCGGACCGGTCGACACGAACGGCATCGAGGAACTCGTCGGCCCGGAGAACGCGGACGCGTTCAAGGCGAAGCTCGGCTCGGATGTGGCGATCGGCCGGATCGGCCGTCCGGAGGAGGTCGCCGGAGCGGTGGCCTTCCTGGCGTCGCCGGACAGCAGCTTTATGCTGGGCGCGAACCTGTACGTCGACGGGGGCGAGAACCAGATCTGAGAACCAGGTCCGAGAGTCAGGTCCCAGAACCAGGTCCGAGAGTCAGGTCCCAGAGCCAGGTCCCGGAGTCAGGTCCGAGAGCCGGACCCTGAGAACCAGATCCGACGGCTACCCGGCGCGGGCCCGTGAGCCTGTCGCCTCCGATCTCCTCCGATGTCCTCCGATCTTCTCCGAGACCCTGCGCGGATGCGGCTCCTGATTGCAGAGTGGAGGGGACAGCGGCGGAGCGAGGTCATCCGCGCCTGCTCGGCCCCCGCGCCGGACCGGCGGGTGGCGGGAGTCGGGGTGCGATGAGCGGGAGTGCGGCGAGGCGGACCGGCCCGGGCGCTGCGGTGGCGACTCAAGGTGTGCGGCGTCGGCGGGGGGTCGGGGCCGGCCCCAAGGACTGCGAGGCGCTGGAGCCTTACGGCCATGACGGCCCGATCGACGAGCTGATCGGCACGAAGGACAGCGCGACGAGGGGATTCAGCCGGGACGGCAAGTTCCTGAGCCAGCGGCTCTACAGCCGCATGCCCGCTCTGATGCACGGCCGTATGAACGAGGCGTTCGCCGCACTGACCGCCTGTCCCGAGTACACCGAACTCCTCGTCCTGGGCGGCAAGGGCAACGCCGAGTTGCTCGTGAAGACGCGCGCGGTCGAGGTCAGGGGTGTGGAAGGCCAGACCTACGGCTACGAGCGGACCGTGATGGACAGTGACCTGCGTTCGCCCGACCGCATGATGACGATCGCGGTCACGCGCGGATGGACGACGGTCATGCTCTCGGGCGCACCGGACCTCGTGAAGCAAGCTCTGGAGCCTGCCCTGCGAAAGGCGACGCGATGACCCACTCGCTGCCGTGGCCGGGCCTGATCTTCCTGGAACATCAGCCGCTGTAGCGCATCTCCTTCTCAAGGAGGGACCGGAAGGTACGCGGGGGCCGACCGGTGAGACGGTGGACGGTGCCGGTGACGCGGTCTTCCGCCCCTTCGGCGATAGCACGGTCCATGCCGGCCAGCATCGCGGCGAACTCCACCGGCACCTGAAGCGAGAGGCGGTCGCGCAGCTGCTCGTAGGACAGGCGTCGGTGGACCACGGGCCTGCCGGTGACCTCGGCGATGATCGTGGCGATGTCGTCGTGGCCGAGCGCCTCGGGTCCGGTGAGGACGAGATCGGTGTTGGGGGCTTGCTCGTCGGTCAGAGCGCGTACGGCGACGGCCGCGATGTCCTCGGCGTCGACGAAGCCGACCCGGCCGGTTCCGGTGGCGGTCCAGATGATGCCCTCGTCGCGGATGCTGTGCGCGTGCGCGTGCGTGCCGGTGAAGTTCTGCATGAACCACGAGGGCCGCAGCACCGCCCACTGCTCGAAGAGATCGGGCAGGGCTTGGTGCACCTGTCCCACCGCCGGGCCGCCCTCCGGGATGGCCGAGGAGCTGAGCAGCACCGCGCGGTGCACGCCGGCGGCGCGGGCCTCGTGGAGGAACGGCAGCATGGTCGCCGCGGGGTCGGAGTCGCCCACGGGCGGTACGAGGTAGACGCGGTCGACGCCGTCGAGAGCGGCCGGGTGCGTCGCGGGGGCGTACCAGTCGAAGGGGACCTGCTCGGCCCCGGCGACCGGAGTCGCCCGACGGCTGGCGGCTCTGACGCGGTGTCCCGCGGCCGTCAGCTGCGCGGCGGTGCGCCGTCCGGTGGTGCCGGTCGCGCCGATGACCAGAGTGGTGCGGGCGGTCGTCATCGGCTGCTCCCGGTGAAGTCGGCGCCGGGCTCCTGGACGGCGAGGGGGTTCCAGTAGTCGCGGTAGGAGGTGATGTGCCCGCCTCGAACGGTCACGACGGCGATGTAGGTCATGTCGAAGGGAGCGTCGCTCTCCACCAGACGGCCGACCCCGCGCATCTCGACCACGATGGTCTGCGGATCGGTGGTCTGGTGGATCCGCAGCTCGGGGAAGTCGTGCAGGTCGATGTGGTCGGGGTAGTGGCGCATGTAGGCGGCGATGGCCTCCTTGCCCTCCAGACGCCGGGGCCAGCCGTCAGGAGCGAACGGGAACTCCATCTCTCCGTCCTCGGCCCACAGGGCTACCCACGCGGAAATGTCCTTGTCGAGCAGCAGTCGCAGGCTGTGGCGGAAGAGATCCGCCGGGGAGGCTGGTGCGGGCATGGGTGTCCTCCAGTCGTAGAATCCGGACCATGGGTCCATTTAAAGATATGGACCGTGGGTCCGTTTTGCAAACGGAGGGAGCGGCATGTCCGAACGCCAGTCGTCCCGCAAGGACGCCATCCGCAACCGGGAGGCGGTTCTCGCGGCTGCCGATGCCCTCTTCGGCCGCCGAGCGAGTCCGGAGGACGTCACCATGGCGGACGTCGCGGCAGCGGCCGGCGTCGGCAAGGGCACGCTCTTCCGGGCCTTCGGCGATCGCGCCGGGCTGCTGCGCGCGCTGTACGAGGCGCGGCTCGAACCGATCGGGCAGGCCGTCGAGACCGGACCGCCACCTCTGGGGCCCGCGACCCCACCGCGGGATCGCGTACTCGCCCTGCTCGATGCCCTCTTGTGCTTCAAGCTCGACAACGGACGCCTCGCGCTGGCCCTGGAGGAGAGCGGCAGCGGCAGCAGCCCGTACCGGGCGGGGCACTACGAGCGGTGGCACGGCCTGCTCCGAGCCGTACTGGAGCAGATCCCCGGCCTGGCCGACGGCGACTTCACCGCCCACGCCCTGCTCGCCGCCACGCGGGCCGACCTCGTCGAGCACCTGGCCGGGGTAGAGCGCGTTCCGCGGGAGAGGATGCGGGAACAGCTCGCGAGCTTCGTGGCCAAGGTCCTGGCTCCGGAGCCGTTGCCGGGCGGGACCGTCGGGGAGTGAACGAGGAGCGGCGAGTGCGCCGGCGCACAGCACGCAGCCCGGTCGTCACCTTGCGGGTCGGGACCGGGCTGCGTGGGGTGGGCGAGGGCTGCCGTAGAGGTTCAACTTCGGCCAGGAGCCACCGAATGGCTACCGGCCTCGCCCACGGGAGCCTGGGGAATCAGGCGGCGCCGAAGTCCCCGGCCTGAAGGCCTGCCACGAACGCGGCGAACGCGGCGGCGGGAAAGCTGAGGGCCGGGCCGCCCGGGTTCTTCGAGTCGCGTACGGGGACGATGCCGGTGGCGGACGCGGTGGTCGGGGCCCACTCGACGCAGGTGCCGCCGTTGTCGCTGTAAGAGGACTTGACCCACTGAGGGGTCGTGGATTCGGTCGTCACGGGGTGCCCTTTCGATGCTGGTGGATCATGTCCACGGTATCTGTCTGCGACAGAGACACAGCCTGCAACTGATGGTAGGACCTCACCATCGGGATGACAGAGCTGAGTTCGCGGTCCAGATGGCCCTGCGTCTCGGACTCGACGTAGGAGACCACGGACCGGTCTTGCAGGGTCAGCAGATTCACCGCCCGATTGAAGGGCCGTTGCTCACCGATGCTGTACGGGGCGATCTGCAGCATGGTGTGGGACTGCGTGGCGAAGTCGACCAGATACTGCAACTGAGCGTCCATCACGGCAGGGCTGCCGATCGGGCGGCGGATGCAGCTCTCGTCCAGCACCGCGATCAGCATCGGCGGGACGGTGCGTAACAGCGCACCCTGGCGCTCCATGAGTAACGAGACGCGCTGATCGGCCTGTTCGGGGGTGATGACGCCCCGGTCGACCGCCCCGCGCGCCAGCGCCTCCGCGTACTCCCGGGTCTGCAACAGCCCCGGGACGACGCCCACCTCGAACAGCCGGATCTCCGCCGCCCGGCCCTCCAGCGCCACGTACTCCGGGAAGCCCTGCAACAGCACCCCGTGCTTGATCTTCCGCCACTCGCGCTCGAACGAATCAGCGGTTCCCGTGTAGTTCATCGCCACGTCAACGGCGATCGAGAACTGGCGAGTTGGGGACTTGTGGCACAATTCCACCCCGGAAACGTGCCGCCCCGTGTAACCGATGCGCGCGCCGAGATCGTCCTGCTTCCAGTCCCGTGCTTCGCGCTCCCTACGCAGACGTGCTCCGTAGGCGGCCTCCGGGCCCCCGTCAGGGTTCACTTCCTTGCGATTGACCAACGTATCCCCCAGGTCCGAAACGTTGAAGACGTATCCACGCTAGGCCACGCTGAGTCGCCCCGGTAGTCGTTCGGCTACAGAGAGGAGCGATCGGTGTACGGCGAGAACGCCAGCGCGAATACGGAACGGCCCCCACACGTCCCCGCCCCCGGGACTCTGCTCGCGGACACCAGTCGCGGTGACCGCGTGGGCGAGTTCCAGGGTGTCGCCGGCCCGTACTGGTCCCTCCGGCCGGTCGGCGGCGGGCGCGAGTGGGAGGTCGAACCCCGTTACGTACGGCCCGCGTTGCTCATGGAGCAGCTTCGGGCCCGTACCGCGCGCCTCAACGCCCGCAGCCGGGGAGAAGTGCTGTGAGGGCGGCCCTTCCGGGCGCGGGCCGTGCGAGGGTGCTGGACTACGTCGCGGCCGTCACGGTGACGGTCGGCGGCCGGGCTCTCCCGCTCGGCGGGGTCGCGCTGCCGAACCGTCGGCTCGTTCTCCGCTGGCTCCGGCGGCAGGCGCTGCGGCTGGCGGACGGGCACGGGCGGAATCTGCCCCCGGCCGCCCCGTGGCTCGGGGCCAGGGACGTCCGGCCGGTCGCCTTCCACGGCTCCGACGCTCCCGAGGCGCTCCGGGCGTGGGCGGGCGACCACGGCAGTCAGGACCACGCCATGGGCGCGCTGGAATCCGGGCGCCCGGCCCTGCTCACCGTGGTCGACCCCTTCGCGGGGCTGCGCGTCACCCTCGGCGCGTGGCCCGTGGATCTGTGGGGGTGGACGGCGCAGGCCTCGGCGGACCACCCGTTCCCGCCCCGTACGGAAGGGGCCTGACCACGTGCTGCAATGCACCGCCGTGACCCACGTCCCGTACGCCGAAGCGCTGCTGGCGCTCGCGACGATGGAGGGCGGGCCCGAGCACCCACCCGATGCCGTGGAGCCGGAGGACTTCCTCCTGTGCGAGCTGGGCGACCACGACGAGTCGGCCGAGCACGCCGGGCACCTGTGGGCGGCGGACACCCCGGACGACCAGGACCTGTGGCTCCTCTGGTCAGGGACCGGCGCCCACCGCGTCCATCGGCTCGACACGCTGCGGCTGTGCCCTGCCGTGCTCCGCGAACTGGCGACCCGCACGGTGACCACGTGCGCGTTCTTCGATCACCACCCCGGGCCGCACTCCTTCTCCGTGACCGACCCGCTCGGCGACCTCATCGCCGCACACGTCCTCAGCGAGGTCCGGCGACTCGTCTCCGAGGACGACGCCCCCGACGTACCCGACACAGACGCGCCCTGACGGCGACCGGAGGTTTCCCGCCCCATGAAGCAGTGCACCGCCGTAACCCTGCTGCCACCCCCGGACTTCGTGCTCCGCCTCGCCGCTGCCGGCGGCGGCAGCCGCCCGGAAGCCGGACACCTGCTCTGCGAGCTGGCCGCCGGCCACAACGGCGACCATGCGATGGCGTTGTGGGACAACGACGCGAACCAGACCGCCGTCTGGGCCCGCTGGAGGGGCGACCGGGCGACGCTCGCGGAGCTGGTGTGGTGCGGTGGGACCGATCCCCGGGGTGACGGCGCGTGCGGGCTGTTCGCGGGCCACCCTTCCGCGCACGACCGGGACATCGTCGATCCGACGCTCGCGGCGGTGGACGCCGTGCTCGCGGGGGAGTACCCGCATCTCGCCCCGCGTGACGGCGTGTGATTCCCCGTCGCGGCAGCCTGGCGTGGGAATGATGGCGCGCCTGTCAGAACATCCCGAAAGCGATATGCGCGACCGGAGCGGCAGGTCCGAGGGGTCCAGCCGACCGCGACGCCGGCTCGTCCCGATGACCGGTCGTGACCCCGGGGAGGACGGGCGGGTCTCCTCACCGCTGGAGCTGCTGTTCGACCTGACCTTCGTCGTCGCGGTCGGTACGGCGTCGTCCCAGTTCGCCGAGCTGCTGGCCGAGGGACACATGGGGCACGCGGTCACCGCGTTCGTCATGGCGATGTTCGCGATCAGCGTCGCCTGGATCAGCTTCAGCTGGTTCGCCTCGGCGTTTGCCACCGACGACTGGCTCTACCGGGTCCTGACGATGCTCCAGATGATCGGGGTCGTGGTCTTCTCGCTCGGCCTCCCGGCGATGTTCCACTCCGTCGACGAGGGCGGGCACCTCGAACTGCGGGCGATGGTCGCGGGGTATGTCGTGATGCGGATCGCGATGGTGTTCCAGTGGGCGCGTGCCGCCCGGGAGGCCCCCGAGTACCGGGACGTCTGCCTGGCCAACATCCGCTGGACGGTGGTCGCCCAGGTCGGGTGGGTCGTCCTGGCCTTCGTCGGGCTGCCGGTGTACGCCGTGTTCGCGGCGTTCGCCGTCCTCGGCGCGCTGGAACTGGCCCTGCCGGTCTTCGTGGCCGCTGGGGCGGGACGTCGGCGCCTTACCCCGACGTCCTTCCGGACCTGTACATCAGCACTCCGATGCCCAGGAAAACAACGGGAGCGGCCATCACCGGGACGAATTTCGCCCCCGTGGCCAGCATGACGGCAACGCATATCACCATGAACGCGGTAAGGGCGAGTACCAGGAGTCCGAAGACCTTACTTATCGTTGCCTTCTCGTTGGTCATGCGGCGATCCCTTGCTGATCGTCTCGCGCGGACGGCCGCCATCCTGGAAGCACACCTCCTTGAACGCTCCGGCCGCGATGAGACAGACCACGCCTGCTCCCAGGAAGAGGACTAGGGTGACCGACTTGCCGATCACTGCGTTGCGCTCGTCCTGTCGCGGATCCTGTACCTGCCGGTGCGACTTTCAGTTGCGCCCGGTCTTCCCTCTCTGAATGAAAAAATACCCCGCTACGGAAATGCATCCAAGGATCCCCAGGAGTGCCCATCCTCCAGTATTTCCGGAAGCGATAAGGAAGATCGAAAATGCAATACCCAAAACCGCGAACACTGCAGCGAACTGAACATACCGCTTGACGGCGGCTCGCTGCTCCATTGTCCATCCGACGTGTGGATCTGACATGCTGTATTCCTTTCTGTGCTCTGGGTGGGAGAGGGGGATTCCCCTCTCCCACCCAGAATTCTAGTTACCCGCCAACCGCGTTAGAAGCTATCTGCCCTGCGCTCCAGGAGATTGCGTAACAACCAGCAGTGGCTCCCAGGGATCCACCCAGAGTAGGGGCGGCGCTGGCGGCTACTGCCGCTCCGCACAAGCCTCCTGCCAGGCCACCGGCAACCACACCTGCGACATCGCCCCACAGGGCTTTGGTGTCTCCTTGGGCCAAGTGGACGGCTCCTGTGGCTATGTCGCCGACAGGGCCGAGCGCATCTGCGACACCGCTCAGGCTGAGAAGCCCGGTGGGGTCGATGCGGTTGACGGGGTCGCCTTCGGCGTAGAGGTAGGGGTTCTCTTCCTGCCCGGAGGGGTCGGGGCTGGTGAAGCGGCCGATGTTGGGGTCGTAGTAGCGGGCCGCGAAGTGGTAGAGGCCGGTGGGGTCCTGGTAGCCGCCGGCGAAGCGGTAGGGCTGGGGGACCTGTTCGGTGGTGGTGGCTCGCTGGACGCCGCGGGGGCTGTAGGCGTACGTGTTGACCTTCGTGCCCGCTTCGTCGGTCAGGGCGACGACGCTGCCGAGTGCGTCGGTCAGGTAGTAGTGGTTCTTCCCCCCACGGGTCATGGAGTTCAGCGTGCCCCCGGGCTCGCGGTTGAATCCCGTGTCCACCCCGGCCGTTGAGGTGGCGGACAGCCCGAGGGGTCCGTTGTGGAAGAAGGTGTCGCCGAGCTTGATGCGCTCGGACTGGTCGGTGGAGCCGTACTGACCCGCGTACGTCTTGCCGCCGGTCGTGATCGACGTCATCTGCGAGTAGTCCGTCCACTTCATCCCGGTGCGGACGGACTCGGGGGTGGAGGCGGCGGCGGTCTCGTTGCCGATCTTGTCGTAGGACCAGTTCGTGGCCGAGCCGTCTTTCGCGGTGATCTGCTGGGCGTCGTTGATCGTGTAGGTGGTGCCGCGCGGGCAGCCCTTGTCGACGCCCTGCGAGGTCAGGTTCCCGGCGAGGTCGTAGCAGTACTGCCAGGAGGAGGTGAGGGTGCTGCCCTTCTTCTCCGCCGCGTAGGCGAAGCGGCCCGACTTGTCGTACTCGTAGCTCGTCTTCGTCCCCGCGACCGCGTCCGTCGTGGTGCCGATCTTGCCGCCGTCCTTGCCGTCCGGGCGGGCGTAGGTGTAGGCCAGGTCGACCAGGGTGCCCTTGGGGCTGGTGGCCTTGATCTTCTCCGGGCGGCCGGACTTGTCCGGGGTGACCTCCTGCACCGTGTTACCGGGGTAGGTGGTCGTGGTGCGGACGTCGTTCTTGTTGTACGCGTACGTGGTGATCTTGCCCTTGGGGTCCTTCAGCTCGGCGAGCTTGTTGACCTCGTTCCAGGTGTAGTCGGTCAGGCCCGCGGGGTCCTTGTAGGTGTCGACGTTGCCCGCCGGGGTGTAGGCGAGGACCGTCTCGGAGCCGTTCTGCAGGGTGCGGGCCGTCTCGCGGGAGAGGGGGTCGAAGTCGTACCTGATGACTCCCGTGCCGTCGGAGCGCTGGATGAGGTTGCCGTCGCTGTCGTACTCGTAGGTGACGGCCTGGTAGTTGGAGGAGTCGACCTTCTTCACCCGGTCACGGTGGTCGTAGGTGTAGACGATCGTGACCCCACGGGCGTCCTTCACCGTCTCCGGGCGGCCCAGGCCGTCGTAGGTGTAGGTGGTCGTGCCCAGCGGGGCCGGTGCCTTGACCGTCTTCAGGTTGCCCTGGGCGTCGTAGGTGAACGTCGTGGAGACCGACTTCGACTCCGTCATCTTCGTGGTGACCTTGCAGACCTGGCCCTCGAAGCCGCCGCAGGTGGGGGTGGCGGGGTTGTAGTCGAAGGACTGGTTGCCACCGCCCGTTCCCTGGACCGCGACGGACTTGGTGTTGCCCGCCGTGTCGTAGGTGTACTTCGTCTTCTCGTCGTCCGCCGTGGTCATCGTCTCGGGCAGGTCCGACCCGGCGATCGTCTGGTAGCCGGTCATCGTGGCGGTCGCACCGGTGGGCAGCTCGGACGATGTGGGGTTGTTCCGCGAGTCCCACCCGTACTTGGTGACGTTTCCCGAGGCCCCGCCCACGCCCATGGCGTCCGCGGCCTCCTCGACGTTGCGGTTCGCGTCGTACTTCTTGGAGCGCGACCGTTCCAGTGCGTCGGTGACCTTGTCGACCTGGCCGTCCGCGTCGTGCTCGTACTTCGTCGCGTGGTTCTCCGGGTCGGTGACCGTCGTCCTGCCGGCCGCCGACGGGGTGGCGGCGGAGTAGGCGTAGGTCCAGGTCGGGCCGGTGTGGCCGGAGCCGCCCAACTCGGTGGCCCGGAGCATCGAGGTGACGCGGTTCTGGTCGTCGTAGGTGAAGACCGTCACCCGCCCCTTCGGGGTGGTGATCTTCGTCAGCCGGCGTGAGGAGTCGTAGCCGAAGACCGTGGACTTGCCCTCGGTGTCCGTCGTCTTCGCCAGGTCGCCGGCCGCGTTCAGGTCGAAGACGGCCGTGCGGCCGGTGTGGTCCTTGGCCTGCCACTGGTTCGGGTACGTCTTGACCAGGTCCACCCAGCGCCCGGAGCGGGTCTCGGTCAGCTTGAAGCCCTTGTGCTCGCCGCCCTCATGGTGCTGGGCGACCGTGATGGCCCCCTTGTTCTTGTCGGTCACCTTGGTCAGCGTGCCGTTGGCGTCGTAGGTGTCCTTCGAGCCGGACTTGCGGTCGGTCAGCGTGTACGTGCCGTCCGCGTTCTTCTTCAGGTCCTTGGAATAGCCCTTCGGGGTGGTGAGCGCCCCACCCGACTCCTTCGCGAAGCGGACCGCCGCTCCGGTGGCGTCGTACAGGACCACCTCGTCCGCGTTCTCGAGGTTCAGATAGCGCTCGTACTCCTGCCACCACCGCTGCGACACCTTGCCCCATGGGGCGTCCAGCGAGTTGTACGTCCGGGCGAGGCGCAGCTTCTGCCCCACCCCGGCGATCTCGAAGTCCGTGCCCGCCAGCATCAGGTTGCCGGTGGAGTAGTTCACCCGCGCCACCAGCGAATCGGTGATCCGGAAATCGGATATCTGGTGCCAGGGCACCGAACCCTGACCCTCCGGAACGTACGCGGCCGCGGCCGCCGCCGCTCCCCGGGCCGCCGCTCGGGCGGCCGGTGCGGGCGGCGTGCCTGTCGTCGCGCGCTCCTCCTCGGCCTCCAGCCAGGCCGCCTTCTTCGCCGAGGGCGCCGCCTCGGTCTCATTGCCGACCGGCTTGTTGGAGCCGACCTTCACCGGCGGGATCTCCGCCTTGGGCCCGCCCGGCCCCCAGGCGGACGTCGCCGCCCCATCGGCGGCCGGCTTTCCGCCCGGGGCCGCCAGCGACGGCAGGGCCGAGGCTCCGAGAGCCGCCACCACCAGGGCGGCGGTCAACGCGCTTCTGCGCTGGATACGGGCACGCCGAGACGACGTGCCGAAAGCACGCGAAACCATGCGATCCCCCCACGGGATACGTAGACGCGGTGAGCGCTGCGCTCACCGGAGCGGCACACGCTGCCACGGTTTCTTCACGCGAAACGAACACTTATGCGTGCTGAAACGAGTAAACGCGCCAGAACAAGCCAGAGTTGCTGTCCGGTATCACCGTGGATGGGGAGGGAGTTGTCCCCTCTCTTGCCTTGTGGAAACTGTTTCAGGGTGAACGAAACGGGGCCGGAAAACGACCATGCGGGGAGCCTTGCAATGGGGACGTGGCCGCTGCCGGACACCTCGGACAGCCGGGTGCCTGTTCACGTGTTCGTGGCCCGCGTTCCCGCGCGCCGGCAAGGCCTCTCCGTGCCGTTCGGCCTCAGACCGAGAACCGCTCCCGCTCCAGCAGTGGCCGTACCCGGCTCCGGAACCCGCCCGTGCGGAAGGGCCGTTGAAGCAGGCCGGGGCGCAGTTCCTGGGCCAAGGCCGCGGCGATCATGCCCTGGTCCAGCGCGAGCATGAAGTCGCTGACCCGGCCCGTCGACACGTTCACCGAGTCCCGGAAGCCGAGCCCGTCCTCGTACGCGCCGAAGTCCCTCTCCAGGGAACGGAGGTTGGCCACCGCCTCCCGGCCGGCGTACGGCAGGGCCAGGAAGGAGGCGTGCGGGGTGACGACTCCGTTGGTGAACGCCGAGGGAGGCGGGAGCGGTTCGCCGTCCGTGGTGTGCGTGCGGTCGGTGTTGGAGGCGTAGCCGTCGACCTGCATGCCGAGCGCGTCAACCCCGTACTCCTGATAGCCGTCCTCGGGGACGTTGGCGGGGGAGAAGCCCCAGTAGCCGTACTCCGCCTCCCGCAGGCCGTGGTCGATCTGCCCGCGTACGTAACGCTGGTGGGTCACGCCCCACGCGCGCGGCGACCACTCCGGCTCCGGCACGAACAGCGGCACCATCAGCGCCTCGAACATCGAGCCGCCCCAGGTGGGGACCACCTTCCGGCCGCGGTGCGTGTAGTGGCCGTTCCACACGCGTACGCCGTCGACCGTGACGTAACCGCCGCCCGGCTTCTGCTCCTGCTCGTGCTCCGGCAGCATCGTGCGCAGCAGGTGCCAGTAGTGGTCGCCGGGGAGTGACCCGTCAGCGATACCCAGGTAACTGGCCATGCGAGGCTCGGTGTTGAGCGCGCCGTAGTGATGCGGGGTCGGCTCGTCCGTGTCCGTCCAGATGCCGCCCCGGAGCTGGCCCGGGCCCGCCACCGGGTCGGCCGGGTCGTACGGGGTGTAGAAGTACGACCAGTCCGCCGTGGCCAGGATGCGGTCGATGCGGGGGCGCAGCGCCGGGGCGGCGTCGGCGGCGATCCGCAGGCCCGTCACCAGCCACGCGTTGTCCACCGAGGACAGGAACGGGCGGACCGGGGCTCCGGTTCCGGGCCACTCGGTCAGCACCGAACCGTCGTGCGCGTCGTACCAGTTGAGCCAGAAGCCATGGTGTCGCTCCAGCTTCTCGACCGCTGTGACCGTACGGGTCAGGGCGCGGACCATCGTGCTCTCGCGGATCACCCCGAGGCCCGCGGCGGCCACCGCCGACCAGAGACCGCAGCCGATGTTGGTCGGTGATGTCTGGCGGGACGGGACGGGGGCTCCCGCGCCGCTGAGGTCGATCTTGTCGGTGACCAGGCCGAGGCCGGTCGTCATCGCCTCGATCGAGCGGTACGTGTCGCGGAACCAGGTCGTGAGGAGGCGCGAGTCGGCGGGGGCGGCTGCTGTTGCGGGGGCGGTCACGGCTCCGAGCGACAGGGCCGCGGCCCCGGTC
This sequence comes from Streptomyces sp. NPDC058576, assembly GCF_042718715.1. Classification (NCBI taxonomy): domain Bacteria; kingdom Bacillati; phylum Actinomycetota; class Actinomycetes; order Kitasatosporales; family Streptomycetaceae; genus Streptomyces; species Streptomyces sp. NPDC058576. Next base: position 72,406 of record NZ_JBHXPF010000018.1, read on the forward strand.
CCTGCGGCGGTGAGAAACGTGCGACGGTCCATCGGTCCGGCTCCTGGTGGCAGAAGGGAGAGAGGGGAACAGTGCTCGTGCGGGCGGCTCGGGAGCCGGCGGTCGTCAGGTTCCGCCGGCTCCCGGGCCGGAGGGAGCCGTCAGGTGGCTCCCCGTATCAGGGGCGTCCCCCGGTATCGGGAGACGCCGGAATCACGCTGCCGTGCGCGGGAGTTCACGCGCGCGGCCCAGCGAGCCGAGCCACTTCGCCGAGTCGCGCGGGGTGCGCTCGAAGGTCTCCCAGTCGATCGCGATCAGACCGAAGGTGGCCCTGTACGTGCCCCACTCGTAGTTGTCGAGCGCGCTCCACGCCAGGTAGCCCCGGATGTCGAGGCCGTCCTCCAGTGCCGAGGCGACCTCGTTCAGCGCGCCCGTGTAGTAGTCGACCCGGCGGCTGTCGTCGGCGGTTGCGATGCCGTTCTCGGTGACGATCAGCGGGACGTCCCCGACCACCTCGGCCGTGTGGCGCAGGGCCTCGCCGACCGCGCCCGGGTAGTACTCCCACGTCGTCAGCGTCCGCTCGACGTCGTCGGCCGCCGGGATCGGTCCGTCGGGGCCGATCCGCGTACGGGTGTAGGACTGCACGCCGATCCAGTCGTCGCCGCGCGCCGCCTCGATGAAGACGTCCTCGCGCGGGTGGCGGTAGGCGGCGGTGACGTCCTCCGCGCCGGGGAGGGCCTGGTAGACCTGGTTGGCGATGGTCCAGCCGACCTGGATGCCCGCGTCCAGGGCCCGGACCTCCTTCACCGCCGCGTGGTGGGCGGCGATGACGGCCTCGGTCGTCTCGTCGTCGGGGGTCGGCAGGCCGGCGGGCGGGAAGCTGTTGTCGCCGCGCTTGGCCTGGCCCGCCATGACGGCGATCATGTTCGGCTCGTTGATCGTGCAGACATGGGAGACCCCCTCGGAGATCACCGGGGCGCACGCAGCCACGTACCGGGCGAACAGCTCCACCGCGCCCTCGGCCGTCCAGCCGCCGCGCGCCTCGAACCACTGGGGGACGGTGAAGTGGTGCAGGGTCACCATCGGGCGCAGACCGCGCTCGATCGCGCCCTCCACCATCCGGCGGTAGTGCGCGAGCTGGGCGCGGGAGAAGTGGCCCTCGACCGGCTCGATGCGGGCCCACTCGATGGAGAACCGGTAGTCCGTGAAGCCGAGCGAGGCCAGCAGGTCCATGTCCTCGGGCCAGCGGTGGTAGCTGTCGCAGGCGTCCAGGCTCGGCTCCGCGATGTGGGTGCCGGCGGCGTGCTCCTTGACCCACCAGTCGCAGTCGGTGTTGTTGCCCTCGATCTGGTGGGCGGCCGTGGACGCGCCCCAGAGGAAGCCCTCGGGGAACGGGACGGAGACCGTGGCCGGCTGGTTCGGGGCAGGGGTGTTCGTCATCGCGACATGTCTTTCTGGTGGTGGTGTGGGGTGTGGCCGCGCCGGGGTTCCCACGGGGTGGGGCGCGGTCTCTGTTACGTGGAGTGCCTGGGCGGGAGCGCTACTTCATGCCCGCCGTGGCGATGCCCTGGGTGAAGTGCCGTTGCAGCGCGATGAAGACGATCAACACCGGCAGCACGATCAGGAAGGCCCCGGCCATCAGCATTCCGTTGGAGCCGCCCGCCTTGTTGGGGTCGGTGGCGAAGGTCGCGAGGGCGACCGGGAGGGTGTACTTCTCGGGGTCGTTGGTCGCGATCAGCGGCCAGACGAAGTTGTTCCAGGAGCCCAGGAACGTGAAGATCGAGAGCGTCGCGAGGGCGGGCTTCACCAGCGGCATCACGATCCGCCAGAAGATGTACCACTCGCTCGCGCCGTCCATCCGCGCCGCTTCCAGCAGCTCGTCCGGGATCGACTGCATGAACTGCCGCATCAGGAAGACCCCGAAGGCCCCGGCGGCGAAGGGCAGCACCAGACCCGCGTAGCTGTCGATCAGCTGGAGCTTGCTCATCAGCACGAACAGGGGCAGCAGCATCAGGTTGCCGGGCACCATCAGCGCGCCCAGCACCAGGCCGAAGATCTTGTTGCGGCCGACGAAGTTCAGCTTGGCCAGGGCGTAGCCGAGCATCGAGCAGAAGACCAGGTTCGAGACGGTCACCAGGACCGCCACGATCACCGAGTTCATGAAGTACAGCGGCAGGTCCAGCTTGTCGAGCAGCTGCCGGAAGTTCGTCAGGGTCCACTCGGTGGGGATCCACACGGGTGGGCTGGCCGACAGCTCGCTCTGCGTCTTGAAGGCGGAGATCCCCATCCAGAGGAACGGCGCCGACATGACCAGCAGGCCGAGCGAGAGAAGCGTGTAGATGACGGGGCGCGAGGCGCTCCGCTTCTTCGGGGCCCTGGACTTCGGGGCCCGGGACTTCAGCGGCTCGACCGGTGCCTTGCTGCTGGTGGCGCTCATTTCGTGTTGTCCTTCAGCAGTCGGAGCTGGAGCACCGTGATGCCCATGATCACCACGAAGAGGACGTACGCCATCGCGCTCGCGTAGCCCATGTGGAAGAAGTTGAACCCTTCGCGGTACATGTTCAGCGAGACCGTGAGGGTCGAGTCGGACGGGCCGCCCTGGGTCATCACGAACGGCTCCTCGAAGACGTTGAGGTAGCCGATCGTCGTGATCACCGTGGCGTAGAGGACCGTCGGGCGCAGGAGGGGGATCGTGATGGACCGGAACTCCTGCCAGACGCTCGCGCCGTCGAGCTTCGCCGCCTCCCGCACCTCGGTGGGGATCGCCTGGAGGCCGGCGATGAACAGCACCATGACCGTTCCGACGTTCCGCCAGACGGCCATCACGATCAGCGACGGCATCGCCAGCGTCTCGGAGCCGAGGAAGTCCGGCGCGGTCCACCCGACTTCGGAGAAGAGCCCGGCGATCAGCCCGTCGCTCGGGTCGAGCACGAACCGCCAGACGACGGCCACCGCGACGATGGTGGTGACCACCGGGGCGTAGAAGCCGACCCGGAAGAAGGTCCGCGCCCGGTCGATGCCGTTGTTCAGCAGGACGGCGACGACCAGCCCGATCCCGATCGTCAGCGGCACGCCGACGACCACGAAGTATCCCGTGTTGAAGAGGGACTTGAGGAACTTCTCGTCGCCGAAGAGCTCGACGTAGTTCTCGAGGCCGATGAACTCCGCCTCCCACGGGCGCGTCACGTTGCGCAGCCCGAAGTCGGTGAAGCTCATCGCCAGCGTGGCGAGGATCGGGAACGCCATGAAGACGGCGAACAGGACGAGGAACGGGGTGGAGAACAGCCAGCCCGCCGCGTTCTGCACGCCCAGCGTCCGCTTGCGGCGGGGGCCGCCCGCGGTGGCGGGGGAGGGCGTCGCCCCTGCCTTCGCGGGCCGGGCGTCCTTCTCGGTCGTGGTGGTCGAGGTGCTCATGGCTACTGCTTCACGAGGCCTTCGATCTCGGACTGCGCGGTCTTCAGCGCGTCCTCGGCGGAAGCCTTGCCCTGCGTCACCTTGGCGATGGCCTGGTCCACCTGATCGGTGATCTCGGTCCAGTTGGCCAGGGACGGGGAGGACTTGGCGGTGTCCATCTGCTTCTTGAAGGTCTGCAGGTCGGCGTCGTCGGCGAGGACGCCGGACTCCCACGCGGAGGTGTTGGCGGGCAGGTCCTTCGTCCGCTCGTACCAGTCGGACTGACCCTTCGTGTCGGTCAGGTACTGGATGAACTCGGTGGCCGCCGCCTTGTGTTCGCTGTCCTTGGAGACCACGAGCGAGGAGCCGCCGGCCATCGAGGTGGAGGAGGCGTCCGCAGGAACGCCTGCGATGGCCCACTTGCCCTTGATCTGCGGCTGGCCCTCGTTGAGCAGCGTCACGTGCCAGGGACCGCCGAAGAACATCGGGACCCGTCCGTTGCCGAAGTCCTTCACCACGTCGTAGCCGGGCTGGACGGACTTGTTGGAGAGGCCCTTGTCGAAGTAACTGCCGTACTCCTTGAGCGCCTTGACCGCCTCCGGGCTGTCGATGACCGCCTCGCCCCGCTCGTTGACGATCTCACCGCCCGCCGAGTACAGGAAGGAGTAGAAGTTCTGCACGGTGTCCAGGCCGCTGGGCTGGATGGACAGCCCCCACTTCGTACCGGCCTTCTTCTGGTACGCGGTCGCGAGGTCCTGGAGCTGCTTCCAGTTCGCCGGGGCCGCGCTCACGCCCGCCTTCTCGGCCAGGTCCGTGCGGTAGTAGAGGACCCGGGTGTCGACGTACCACGGCACGCCATAGGCGGTGCCGTCCACCTCGCCCTGCTCCCAGCCCGCCGGGAAGAAGGCCTTCTTGTCGAAGACCTTGGTGTCCACCGGCTCCAGCACGCCCAGTTCGGCGAACTCGCCCAGGTAACTGCCGCCCATCTGCGCCACGTCGGGCAGGGTGCCCGCCGCCGCTGCCGAGACGAGCTTCTGGTGGGCGACGTCCCAGCCGATCGGGGTCACCTTCACGGTGATGTTCGGGTTGGCCTTCTCGTAGACCTCGGCCACGTCCGCGAGCTTCTCGCCCTCGGCCCCCATGGCCCACACGGTGAGTGTCTGCTTCTCGTCGGCCGCGACGTCGCCGCCGGAGGAGCCGCAGGCGGAGAGGGTCACGGCGAGCGCGAGCGCTAGGCCGGCGGGAGCGGTTCTGGCGATGCGGGACATGGGAGGGCTCCTCCTTGAGCAATCCGGATGCTGCGCTATGTATGCGCTGCCTGTAAGCGCATACATCACTCTGCGCCAGTCGTTCGCGAATGCGCAAGAGGGTGCTGGGTCACACTCGTGCAACGTGCTCGACATCCCGGCGACTTGTCGTCGTTCCGGCGCTGTCGTTGAACCGTAAACGCGCTGTTTGTGGAACAACAGGCGATGTGACCGATTCGTCGTGCCGGGGGTCGGAGTCCCGCCGGAGAGTCGGCGTCTACCCTCGCGGCATGGCCTCATCCGTCGCGCTCTCCCACGGCTTCGCGTTCGACCCGGCCTACGGGTACGACGCGCCGGACGCCCTTCTCGGCATCCCCGCCCCGCCCGCCCCCGACGACTTCGACGCGTTCTGGCGGGGCCGCTTCGCGCGGGCCCGCGCGGTGGACCCACGGCCGGTCCTCGGCCCGGTGGAGGAGGAGCGCGACGGTGTGCGCATCCACGGCGTCGCCTTCACCTCCGTGGGCGGCGTGCGGCTCGGCGGCTGGCTCGCGCTGCCCGCCGAGGGTCCTGTCCGGTACGGATTCGTCGTCGGGCACGGCTACGGCGGCCGCCAGGAGCCCGGCCGGGACCTGCCCGCTCCGCTGCCCGGGGCCGCCGCGATCCTGCCGTGTGTACGGGGCATGGGGGAGCGGGGCCGGGTGGCGGACATCCCGGACCTGGCCGACGAGCATGTCCTGCACGGGATCGGCTCCCGCGACACGTACGTCATCGGGGACTGCGCGGCCGACCTGTGGTGCGCCGCCTCCGCCCTCACCGCACTCGTACCGGAGCTGGCGTCGGCCGGCCTCCCGGGCGGGCCCCGGCTCGGCTATCTCGGCGAGAGCTTCGGCGGCGGGCTCGGCGCCCTCGCGCTGCCCTGGGACGGCCGCTTCGGCGCGGCCCAGCTCACGGTCCCCACCTTCGGCAACCACCCGCTGCGCCTGACCCTGCCCTGCGCGGGCAGCGGGGAGGCGGTCCGGGCGCACCACCGCGAACACCCCGGGGTCAGCGGCGTACTCCGCTACTTCGACGCGGCGACGGCGGCGACCCGGCTGACGCTTCCCACGCTGGTCGCGGCCGCGCTGTTCGATCCGTCCGTGCCGCCGCCGGGGCAGTTCGCGGTGCACAACGCGCTGGCCGGGGAGCGTGAGCTCCAGGTGCTGACGGCGGGGCACTTCGCGTACCGGGGGATGGCGGCCGAGGCGGCGGAACTCGACGCGCGGCGGAGGCGGTTCTTCGGGGAGCGGCTGACGCCGGCGGCCTGAGGGGCCGGCCGCTCCCCGGGGCCCCGGGGCTCAGGCGTCCGGGCTGCGTCCCGGGTACGGGCTCAGGCGTCCGGGCCGCGCCGAGGTGTCGACGGCCCGGCAGCGGGGAACGGCCCGGCTCAGCCGCAGCCGCAGCTCGCCCGCCGCGTCACCGAGACCGGCAGCTCCAGCGAGACCGGGGCGCGGCCCGGGTCTGCCAGGCGCCGCACCAGCAGCTCCACCGCCTCCTCGCCCAGCTGCCGGATCGGCTGGCGGACGGTCGTCAGGGGCGGGCGGACGATCCGGCTCAGCGGGATCCCGTCGAACCCGGTCACGGCGATGTCCCCGGGCACCCGCACCCCGCGCCGCTCCAGCGCCTGGAGCGCGCCGACCGCCATCTGGTCGTTGGCGAACAGCATCGCCTCCGGCCGCTCCACCCCCGTACCCTCCGACCGGTCCAGCAGGGCCCCCGCCGCCAGCGCGCCTTCGGCCTGCGTCATCATCCCGGCGCGCAGTTCCGGCCGGGAGGGCACCGGAAGGCCCGCGTCCCGGCAGGCCTGCTGGAAGCCCCGGAACCGGGCCTGGGCGTCCGGCGAGTTCTCCTCGCCGCCGATGAACGCCAGCCGGCGCAGCCCGTGGTCCTCGATCAGATGGCGGGTCAGTTCCCGCTCGCCCTCGGCGTTGGCCACCACGATGTGGTCCAGGTGGTCGATCTCGCGCGGCCCGGCGAGCATCACCACGGGCAGCCGGCGCGATATCACCTCCAGGTCCGCGGTCGGCACGGTCCGCGCCAGTACGGCGAATCCGTCGACCCGCCCGGCGACCTTCGCCACCAGGCTCTCCGGCCCGCCGTCCAGCGAGGCGGCGATCAGCAGGGCGTAACCGTGCCGCCTGGCCGCCCGTTCCATGCCCCGGATGATCTGGTCGGAGTAGAGCATGACGGCCTGGTCGTCGTCCGCGTCGCTCGCGGCCGCGGCGGCCTCGGCGTCCTGGTCCGCGAAGTCCGGGAAGCACAGCCCGAGCACGCCCGTCGTCCGGCTGGCCAGGCCCCGGGCGCTGCCGCTCGGCACGTACCCCAGCTCGCGGGCCGCCTCCATGACCTTCTCGCGGGTCTGGGCGCGTACGGAATCGGGGTTCCGGTAGACCCGGGAGACCGTGGCGATCGAGACGCCCGACCGCTCGGCGACGTCGTACACCGTGGGGGCGCTCACTCGACCCACCGTCCGTCCGCTTCTTCCGCAGCCCACGTCCGGCGGCGCGGGGCTGGTACCGGGCCGGCGGTCTGCTCGCCGGGCGACGCGATCACGAGGCTCGTGAAAGCGCATTCACCCTAGATCCTGGGCCGCGCGAGGAGCAAGGTCACCCGGTGTCACGCGGACCGCTCGCGGGGGCACGGGGACCGGGTGCTCGGGGGCATGGGGCCGGGTACGCACGGACCCCGGCCGCCGGGTCGGGCGGAACGTTCCTCCGGGCGGGTGAGCTTGCGGCTCCCGCCCGCCGTGTCTGCGCCCTCTCGCGCGAGGGGGCGCTTTCAGTAAGCGGAAGGAATCAGTGTGATCAACTGCAAATGCCACTACATACGCACTATCCGGTCCATTCCGGTACAGGGTGGTCCGGGCCGTCCCCGGAGGTAATCAGCCATGTCCCACGTCGGCGTCCCGCGCGGGACGGTTCGAAAGCGCCGAACGCTCGCGCTCCTCACGACCGGAGTGCTCACGATCCCGGTGCTGGCGGGCTGCAGTTCCGGCGGCGAGGAGACCTCCCGGGGCGTGCCCCAGGACATCGCACCCGCCGCCCGCGAGACGGTCACCGACGGCTCCACGGTGAACTGGGCGGTCGACGCGCTGCCCGCCACCTTCAACGCCTTCCAGGCGGACGCGGACAGCGCCACGACCCGGATCACCGGAGCCCTGCTCCCGACCCTCTTCCCGATGGACAAGTCCGGGCAGCCGAAGCTCAACCCGGACTACCTGGAGTCCGCGAAGGTCATCGAGCGCGAGCCGAAGCAGGTGGTGCTCTACAAGCTCAACCAGCAGGCCGTGTGGAGTGACGGGCGGGAGATCGGGGCCCCCGACTTCGTCGCCCAGTGGCGGGCTCTCAGGGGCAAGGACTCCGCGTTCTGGACCGCCCGCAACTCCGGTTACGAGCGGATCGAGAAGATCGAGCGGGGCGCGGACGACCTCCAGGTGCGGGTCACGTTCTCCAAGCCGTACGCGGACTGGCGCTCGCTGTTCTCGCCGCTCTACCCGAAGGAGATCACCGGCTCGCCGGACGCCTTCAACGACGGCGCGCGCACCGCCCTGAAGAACACCGCGGGCCCCTTCGTCCTGCGCGCCGTCAGCAAGGCCAAGGGCACCGTCACGCTGGCCCGCAACCCGCGCTGGTGGGGCGACAAGGCCAAGCTGGACACCCTCGTCTTCCGGGCGGTCGCCGCCGAGGACCGCACCCAGGCCCTCACCGACGGCAAGGTGCACATCGCCGACATCGACGCGGCCACCGCCGACCGCATCACACTCGCCCGCCGCGACCGGGGCAACAACGGCCAGCCCCTCGCCCACGGCCCGGGCTCCCAGATCACGCCCGCCGAGGCCCTGCGCTCCTGGGCCCAGGCGCACGGCAGCAACGAGAAGACCGCGGAGATCGCGCAGGTCGCCCGGGAGAAGAACCGCAAGGCCGTCGTCGCGTACGCCGCGGAGCAGAAGGCCCTGCGCGATTTCGCCGTCCGCAAGTCCCTGGAACCCGCCTACACGCAGCTCGCGCTGAACGGCGAGTCCGGCCCGCTCGCCGACGACCGGGTCCGCCGGGCGGTGGCCCGCGCCCTGGACCGCCAGGAGCTGGCCCAGACCGTGCTGGGGCCGCTGGGCCTTCCGGCCAAGCCGCTCGGCAGCCACCTCGCCCTCGCGGGCCAGCCCGGCTACAAGGACGGCAGCGGGGCGCTCGGTGAGCAGAACGCCAAGGAGGCCCAGGCCCTGCTGGCCGACGCCGGCTGGACCTTGGGCGGCGCGGCCGAGCCGCCCAAGGACACCAAGGCGGGCAGCGAGGCGGAGAAGAAGGGCGACAAGGACGCCGACGCAGACGCGGAGAAGAAGGGCGACAAGGACGCCGACGCAGACGCGGAGAAGAAGGGCGACAAGGACGCCGAGGAGGACAAGGACGCCAAGAGCGAGAAGGACGGGAAGAAGTCCGCGGAGGAGGGCCCCGAGGACTCCGCCGACTCCGCCGCCGAGCGCGAGAAGGCCGGCCAGGCCTCCGAGGACAGCGCCGCCTCCCGTGCCGAGGGCCTCTACATCGTGGGCGAGGACAACAAGCCCGGCGCCCCCGCCCCGGCCTCCGCCGGCGCCGCCTCCGCCGTCCACGTCCTGGCCCCCGCCCGGACCGCCGCCACCCAGGGCGCCGCCCTGCTCCGCCAGGCCGGCACCGCCGGTGCGGACGGCGCCGTCGCCGCCCAGGACAAGCAGCCCGGGGGAGCCGCCGGAGCGTACGCCCCCGTCGGCACAGCCGCCCCGGCGCCCGCCGCGGCCAAGGGGCAGCTCGGCAAGGACGGCAAGGCGCTGACCCTGCGCTTCGTCCTCCCCTCCGGACCCGGCTCCCAGTCGCTGCGCAGCGTCGGCGACAAGATCGCCGTGATGCTGGAGAAGATCGGCATCGGCACGGAGATCACCAAGGTCCCCGACGAGAGCTACTTCAAGGACCACATCGCCTCCGGCGCCTACGACCTGGCGCTCTACTCCTGGCCCGCCACCGCCTACCCGGCGACCGACGGACGCCCGATCTACGCCAAGCCGGAGCCCGCCACCGACGGATCGCTCCTCGTGGAGCAGAATTACACCCGGGTCGGCACCGACCACATCGACCAGCTCTTCGACCGGGCCGCCGCAGAGCTGGACGAGAAGGCCGCGCGGGAGCTGATGAAGCAGGCGGACGCCCGGATCTGGGCCGCCGCCGGATCGATTCCGCTCTTCCAGCGCCCGCAGCTCGTCGCGGTCGACCAGCAGCTCGCGAACGTCGGGGCGTTCGGTTTCGCGGCCCCCCGGTATCAGGACATCGGCTTCAAGAACCGGCAAGCGGCAGGTTCCCCCGCAGACCGCAAGAAGTAGCGGGCAATCACCACACCCTCCCGACGCCAAGCTCAGATGCTCCTCAAAACCCTTGCCCGCCGGTTCCGCCGGCGGGCAGTGTGGTGTCTGCCCTGACCCGGGCCGTTCATCGCTTCACCACTCCTCACCCCCCACAGCTCCGCCGCGTTCCGGCCACATCGATGGCCCGGCCGCTCCTTGACACCGGCTGAATATCGCCTGAATCACACGGGAAGACCGCTTCCGCGGATCGGCCCGGGAAGCCCGGCGCGCCCGAGGCCCGTACGATGGGACGAGCCGTGGCGTGCCGCCCGGCGGGCGTACGAGGACTCGAAGACCGACTGAGACGCCTGATCCCACGATCCGAGAGAAGCGCAAGCCACCCATGCCCACGCGCCACGACATCCGTAACGTAGCCATCGTCGCCCACGTCGACCACGGCAAGACCACGCTGGTCGACGCCATGCTCAAGCAGGCCGGAGCGTTCGCCGCCCACGCCGCCGAGCACCTCGACGACCGCATGATGGACTCGAACGACCTGGAGCGTGAGAAGGGCATCACGATCCTCGCCAAGAACACGGCGGTGAAGTATCACCCCAAGGACGGCGGGGACCCGATCACGATCAACATCATCGACACCCCCGGCCACGCCGACTTCGGCGGCGAGGTCGAGCGCGGTCTGTCGATGGTGGACGCGGTCGTGCTGCTCGTCGACGCCTCCGAGGGCCCGCTGCCCCAGACCCGCTTCGTGCTGCGCAAGGCGCTGGCCGCGAAGATGCCGGTCATCCTGTGCATCAACAAGACGGACCGCCCCGACTCCCGGATCGCCGAGGTCGTCGACGAGACGTACGACCTGTTCCTCGACCTGGACGCGGACGAGGACCAGATCGAGTTCCCGATCGTCTACGCCTGCGCCCGTGACGGCGTCGCCTCGCTGACCAAGCCCGAGGACGGCACCGTCCCGCCGGACAGCGAGAACCTGGAGCCGTTCTTCAACACCATCCTGTCGCACGTCCCGGCCCCGGAGTTCGACGCCGACGCGCCGCTCCAGGCCCACGTCACCAACCTGGACGCCGACAACTTCCTCGGCCGTATCGCGCTCTGCCGCGTCGAGCAGGGCGAGCTGCGCAAGGGCCAGACCGTCACCTGGATCAAGCGTGACGGCACCATGTCCAACGTCCGCATCACCGAGCTGATGATGACCGAGGCGCTCACCCGCAAGCCGGCCGAGGTGGCGGGCCCGGGCGACATCTGCGCCGTCGCCGGATTCCCGGACATCATGATCGGCGAGACCCTGGCCGACCCCGAGAACCCGATCGCGCTCCCGCTGATCACGGTCGACGAGCCGGCCATCTCGATGACCATCGGCACCAACACCTCGCCGCTCGTCGGCAAGGGCGGCAAGGGCCACAAGGTCACCGCCCGCCAGGTGAAGGACCGCCTGGACCGCGAGCTGATCGGTAACGTCTCGCTCCGCGTCCTGGACACCGAGCGCCCCGACGCCTGGGAGGTCCAGGGCCGTGGTGAGCTCGCGCTGGCCATCCTGGTCGAGCAGATGCGCCGCGAGGGCTTCGAGCTGACCGTCGGCAAGCCCGAGGTCGTCACCAAGCAGATCGACGGCAAGACCCACGAGCCGATCGAGCGCATGACGATCGACTCGCCGGAGGAGCACCTCGGCGCCATCACGCAGCTCATGGCGACCCGCAAGGGCCGTATGGAGACCATGACGAACCACGGCTCCGGCTGGGTCCGCATGGAGTGGATCGTGCCCTCCCGCGGCCTCATCGGCTTCCGTACGGAGTTCCTGACGCAGACCCGCGGCACCGGCATCGCGCACTCGATCTTCGAGGGTCACGAGCCGTGGTTCGGCGAGCTGCGCACCCGTCACAACGGCTCGCTGGTGGCGGACCGTTCGGGTTCGGTCACGCCGTTCGCGATGGTCAACCTCCAGGAGCGCGGTGTCATCTTCACCGAGGCAGGCACCGAGGTCTACGAGGGCATGATCGTCGGCGAGAACTCCCGCGCCGACGACATGGACGTGAACATCACCAAGGAGAAGAAGCTCACCAACATGCGTGCGGCCTCCGCGGACACCACGGAGAACGTGGTCCCGGCCCGCAAGCTGTCGCTGGAGCAGTCCCTGGAGTTCTGCCGCGAGGACGAGTGCATCGAGGTGACCCCGGAGACCGTGCGGATCCGCAAGGTCGTCCTGGACGCCAAGCAGCGCGGCCGCACCGCCTCGCGCGCCAAGCACGGCTGACCCGGCAGGCCCGCAGGCCTGTGAGGACCGCCCGGACGCCCCCTGGAGGGCTGCCGGGCGGTTCTGCGTACCGGCCCGGGCGCCCTGGAGCCGCACGCTCCGCATGCGGAGATTCGCCGCGTCCTCCGGGACCCGTCGGACGGTCCGTCAGCACAGGCATTGACAGAAGGCCCGGCCCACCACGGACACTGTGGTGGGCCGGGCCTTCGTCAATCCCTTTTCCTGACCAGGGTGTCCGGATATCGGGGGTCGCTCTCCGGAACATGTGTTAACAGTCCGTTTCGGGCGTGTCTGTCTGGGATCGCTTTGTCCGGATTTCGGGCACACAGGCGGGTCTGATGTTGTCAAACCGAGACCCTTTAAGTGTGGTTTACAGCCCGGCCGTACTCAATAGTTGGCTCCATTGAGCTCGGGTCAATGGGTCACGCACTGTGGGGAGTGCCGACTCACGAGCACACTCGGGGCACTGAACGATCACCGTCAGGGGTGTCGGTGAATCTCTCCAGTGCCCTTCTTGTAGTCAAAAGTGGACTCATGAGGAGGAAACCCATGCGCGGTGCCAAGAGCGCCAAGTGGGTCGCGGGAGCGGCCGTCATCGCCCTGGCCGCGACTGCCTGTGGCGGCGGTAGCAGCGACGAAGGCAAGAAGAACACGTCAGGTCAGCCCGCCGGTTACGTCTCGATCGACGTCGGTGAGCCCCAGAAGCCTCTGATGCCGGCCGACACGAACGAGAGCAACGGCTCCTACGTCATCCAGTCGCTGTTCACCCAGCTGCTGGACTTCGACGACAAGGGCGAGATCGTTCTCACGAACGCCGAGTCCGTCGAGACCGAGGACTCCCAGACGTGGACCGTCAAGCTCAAGTCCGGCTGGAAGTTCCACAACGGTGAGGCCGTCACCGCGCAGTCCTACATCGACGCGTGGAACTGGTACGCCAACGTCGAGAACAAGCAGCAGAACGCGTTCTGGTTCTCCGACATCAAGGGCTACGAGGACGTCCACCCCGAGAAGGGTGCGCCCAAGGCCAAGGAGATGTCCGGCCTGAAGGCGGTGGACGACACCACGTTCACGATCGAGCTGAGCAACAAGGTCCCGTACTTCAACTACAAGCTCGGCTACGCGACGTTCGCGCCGCTGCCCAAGGTCTTCTACGACGACCCGAAGGCGTTCGGCCAGAAGCCGATCGGCAACGGCCCGTACTCGTTCGAGAAGTGGACCCACAAGAAGCTCATCCAGGTCAAGGCCTGGGACGAGTACCAGGGCCCGAACAAGGCTGCCAACAAGGGCATCCAGTTCAAGAACTACTCGACCGTCGAGGCCGCGTACTCCGACGTCATCTCCGGCAACCTGGACATGATCCGCCAGGTCGGCCCGCGTGACCTCCCGAAGTACAAGACGGACCTCGGTGACGGCGCGATCGACCAGCCGTACGCGGCGATCCAGTCGCTGAACCCGGCGTTCTACTCGAAGACGTTCAAGGACATCGACCCCAAGGTCCTCCAGGGTCTGTCCATGGCGATCGACCGTGACACCATCACGAAGACCGTCCTGAACGGCACGCGCATCCCGGCGACGAGCTTCACGCCTCCGCAGGTCAAGGGCAACCAGACCCTCGACTCGGACATCCTGAAGTTCAACCCGGCCAAGGCCAAGGAGCTCATCAAGGCCGGCGGCGGTGTCCCGGAGAACAAGATCGCCATCCAGTACAACGCCGACGGTGGGCACAAGGAGTGGGTGACCGCTGTCTGCGAGTCCATCCGCAACGCCACCGGGGTCGACTGCGTGGGCGACGCCAAGCCGGACTTCCCGACCGACCTCGAAGCGCGTGACAACAACGAGGTCAAGAGCTTCTACCGCGGTGGCTGGGTGGCCGACTACCCCGTCAACGTGAACTTCCTCAAGGAGCTCTACCACTCCAAGGCTGAGTCGAACAACGGTCGGTTCGCCGACAAGGAGATCGACGAGCTGATGGCGAAGGGTGACAAGGCGGAATCCCTGGAGGAGTCCGTCGCCGCCTACCAGGAGGTCGAGAAGGCCCTGGTGGACAAGATGCCCGCCATCCCGCTCTGGTACTACGCCATCAACGGCGGCCACGGCAAGAACGTCGACAACGTCAAGGTCGACTTCCACGGTGACCTCGAACTGACCGGCGTCACCACCAAGTAACGCCTGCGGGTCATTCCCCAACTGGCCGTCATCCGCCCGCGCTGGCCATCGGCGCGGCCGGAGGCACGGGGGTCGTCTCTGCCAAGAGGCGGCCCCCGCGCCGCAGTTATCCCCACACGGAGGCACCCATGGGGCGCTATGTCGCACGACGACTGCTCCAGATGATCCCGGTCTTCATCGGGTCGACCCTGCTGGTCTTCCTGATGATGTACGCACTGCCCGGCGACCCCGTCAGAGCACTTGCCGGTGAACAGCACGTAGATGCTTCGCAGATCGCCGCCCTGAAGGCGGATCTGGGCTTGGACCAGCCGATCTGGCAGCAGTATTTGAACTACCTGGGCAATCTGTTCCAGGGCGACCTCGGCAACCAGATCGGAACGCAGCGCCCGGTCGCCGAAGTCATCGCCGACGCCTACCCGATCACCGTCAGACTGGCGATCTTCGCCTTCGTCTTCACGGTCGTCGCCGGGATCTCGCTCGGCATCATCGCGGGCCTCAAGGCCGAGTCCCTCCGGGACCGCGGCCTGCTCGGCCTGACGCTGGTGCTGATCTCCATGCCGTCCTTCGTGCTGGGCTTCCTCGTCCAGTACTTCTTCGCGTTCCAGCTCGGCATCGCCAAGCCCAACGTGAGCCTCGAACCGACGAACACCGAGTTGATCATGCCGGCCATCGTGCTGGCGTCGCTGTCACTCGCGTACGTGGCCCGGCTCACCCGTACCTCGGTCGCGGAGAACATCCGCGCCGACTACATGCGTACGGCGATCGCCAAGGGCCTGCCCCGCCGCCGTGTCATCGGCGTGCACCTGATGCGCAACTCGCTCATCCCGGTCGTCACCTTCCTCGGCACCGACATCGGCGCCCTGATGGGCGGCGCGATCGTGACCGAGGGCATCTTCAACATCAAGGGCGTCGGATCGCTCGTCTTCGAGGCCCTGTCCAAGCGTGAAGGCGCGACCGTCGTCGGCGTCGTGACGCTGCTCGTCATCGTCTATCTCGTCTGCAGCCTGCTCGTCGACCTGCTCTACGCGGTCCTGGACCCGAGGATCCGGTATGCCTGACACCACCGCACTCACCAAGAGCACCGACGTTCCGGCCGCCGTCGACGCGACGTCCGCCGCGACGGACGCCGGCCCCGCGCCCGGCAAGCCGCGCAGCCTCTGGTCGGACGCCTGGCACGACCTGCGCCGCAACCCGCTCTTCCTCATCTCGATGGTGCTGATCCTGCTGCTCGCCGTCATGGCGATCTTCCCGGGGCTGTTCACCAGCGCCTCGCCGCGGGACGCCAACCTGGCCGAGCACTACCTCCAGCACCCGAACTGGGGCCACTTCTTCGCCCCCGACTGGCTCGGATACGACGTCCAGGGACGCTCGATCTACGCGCGTGTCGTCTACGGAGCCCGCGCCTCGATCACCGTCGGCGTGGTCGTGACCATCGCGGTCACCATCACCGGCCTGGTCATCGGCATGATCGCCGGCTACTTCGGCGGCTGGATCGACACGATCCTGTCCCGCATCACCGACGTCTTCTTCGGCGTCCCCTTCATCGTCGGCGCCATGGTCATCCTGACCACCTTCGAGGAGCGCTCCGTCTGGGTCGTCATCCTGTCGATGGCCTTCCTCGGCTGGACGTCGATCGCCCGTGTCGCCCGTGGCTCGGTCATCACGATCAAGCAGGCCGACTACGTGGTCGCCGCCAAGGCGCTCGGCGCCTCCACCACCCGGATCCTGACGCGGCACATCCTGCCGAACGCCATCGCTCCGGTGATCGTGGTCGCCACCATCGCACTCGGCGGTTACATCGCCGCCGAGGCCACCCTGTCGTTCCTCGGCATCGGCCTCGCCGAACCGACGGTCTCGTGGGGCATCGATGTGTCCGCTGCGAAGGACCAGCTCCGCAACGCGCCGTACGTCCTGGTCATCCCCTCGGTGATGGTCTCGATCACGGTGCTGTCCTTCCTGATGTTCGGCGATGCGGTCCGCAACGCCCTCGACCCCAAGATGCGCTGAGGGAGGCGTTCGTGACCACCATCGACAAGACGGCTCACGTCCCCGCACCGCGGGAGTCCGTGAGTGGCGACGGTCCACTGCTCGACGTCCGTGACCTGCACGTGGAGTTCCACACCCGCGACGGTGTGGCCAAGGCGGTCAACGGTGTGAACTACACCGTCAGCGCCGGCGAGACGCTCGCGGTGCTCGGCGAGTCCGGCTCCGGCAAGTCCGTGACCGCGCAGACCATCATGGGCATCCTCGACATGCCGCCCGGGAAGATCACGCAGGGCGAGATCCTCTTCCGCGGCCAGGACATGCTGAAGATGTCCGCCGAGGAGCGCCGGCAGATCCGCGGCCGCAAGATCGCGATGATCTTCCAGGACGCGCTGTCCTCGCTGAACCCGGTCCTCTCCGTCGGCTACCAGCTCGGCGAGATGTTCCGCGTGCACCAGGGCCTGTCCAAGAAGGAGGCCAAGGCCAAGTCCATCGAGCTGATGGACCAGGTCAAGATCCCGGCGGCGGCGGCCCGTATCTCGGACTACCCGCACCAGTTCTCCGGCGGTATGCGCCAGCGCATCATGATCGCCATGGCGCTGGCCCTGGAGCCCGACCTGATCATCGCGGACGAGCCGACCACCGCGCTCGACGTGACGGTGCAGGCCCAGGTCATGGACCTGCTGGCCGAGCTCCAGCGCGAGTACAACATGGGTCTGATCCTGATCACCCACGACCTCGGCGTCGTCGCCGACGTCGCGGACAAGATCGCCGTGATGTACGCGGGCCGGATCGTGGAGACGGCCCCGGTCGGCGAGCTGTACAGCCGCCCGGCGCACCCGTACACCAAGGGTCTGCTGGACTCGATCCCGCGCCTGGACCAGAAGGGCCAGGAGCTCTACGCGATCAAGGGCCTCCCGCCCAACCTCACGCGGATCCCCGCGGGCTGTGCCTTCAGCCCGCGCTGCCCCAAGGCACAGGACATCTGCCGTACCGAGATTCCGCCGCTCGCACCGGTGACCGAGCAGGATGGCCTCGAGCTCGTCGGCCGCGGCAGCGCGTGCCACTTCTGGAAGGAGACGATCCATGGCTGAGCTCAAGAAGGAGCCCGTGGACGCCACCCCGAACGTCTCCGACGTGGAGCCCGTGGACGCCGCGACCGAGGCGGAGGCCGTAGCCGCCATCGACGCGCCCGTCAGCCAGGGCGAGCCGATCCTCCAGGTGCGGAACCTCGTCAAGCACTTCCCGCTGACGCAGGGCATCCTCTTCAAGAAGCAGATCGGCGCGGTCAAGGCCGTCGACGGGATCTCCTTCGACCTGTACGCCGGTGAGACCCTCGGCATCGTCGGCGAGTCCGGCTGTGGCAAGTCCACGGTCGCCAAGCTCCTGATGACGCTGGAGCGGGCGACGGCCGGCGAGGTCTTCTACAAGGGCCAGGACATCACCAAGCTGTCCGGGCGTGCGCTGAAGGCGGTGCGCCGCAACATCCAGATGGTGTTCCAGGACCCGTACACCTCGCTGAACCCGCGGATGACGGTCGGCGACATCATCGGGGAGACCTTCGAGATCCACCCCGAGGTGGCCCCGAAGGGCGACCGGCGCCGCCGGGTCCAGGAGCTCCTGGACGTCGTGGGTCTGAACCCGGAGTACATCAACCGGTACCCGCACCAGTTCTCCGGCGGTCAGCGCCAGCGCATCGGGATCGCCCGCGGCCTCGCGCTCAACCCGGAGATCATCATCTGCGACGAGCCGGTCTCCGCGCTCGACGTGTCGGTGCAGGCGCAGGTCATCAACCTGATGGAGAAGCTCCAGGACGAGTTCAACCTGTCCTACCTCTTCATCGCGCACGACCTGTCCATCGTCCGGCACATCTCCGACCGGGTCGGCGTGATGTACCTCGGCAAGATGGCCGAGATCGGCACGGACACGCAGATCTACGACCACCCGACGCACCCCTACACCCAGGCGCTGCTCTCCGCGGTCCCGGTTCCGGACCCGTCGGCCCGTGAGGGACGCGACCGGATCATCCTGACCGGTGACGTTCCGTCACCGGCGAACCCGCCCTCGGGCTGCCGCTTCCGCACCCGGTGCTGGAAGGCGGAGGACCGCTGCGCGACGGAGGAGCCTCTGCTGGCGATCCCCGAGCGGTTCGTCGCGGGAGCCACGCCCGCCACGCACGAGTCGGCGTGCCACTTCGCCGAGGAGCGGGACGTCGTGCACGCGGCGTAGTCGCTTGTCGTCGCTGAATGGCAGATGCCCGGTTCCCCCAGGGGGCCGGGCATCGTCGTGTCCGCGAGCCCTCCTGCCCGTACGGGGCAACACCACATGCGATGCATGCCGTTATGCGGTGATATGAGGCATTGAGCTACTCGATGACTCTAGGAGGCACTTCATGCGCGCAGCCACACAGGTCAGGTGGGCCGCATGTGCGGTGGCCGTCGCCCTGGCAGCGACGGCCTGCGGCGGCGGTGGTGACGGCGGCAGCGGCGGCGCCGACGGCATCGTCAGCTCCTCCTGGGGAGACCCGCAGAACCCGCTGGAGCCGGCCAACACCAACGAGGTCCAGGGCGGCAAGGTCCTCGACATGGTCTTCCGCGGGCTGATCCGCTACGACCCGAAGACCGGCGAGGCCCAGAACATGATCGCCGAGTCCATCGACTCGACGGACTCCCAGAACTTCACGGTCAAGCTCAAGGACGGCTGGACGTTCTCCAACGGCGAGAAGGTCACCGCCAAGTCCTTCGTCGACGCCTGGAACTACGGCGCGGCCCTGAAGAACAACCAGAAGAACGCCTACTTCTTCCAGTACATCGAGGGCTACGACCAGGTCCACCCCGAGTCCGGCTCCGCCTCCGCCGAGACCCTGTCCGGCCTGAAGGTCGTCGACGACCTGACCTTCACCGCCAAGCTCACCCAGAAGTTCTCCCTGTGGCCCGACACCCTCGGCTACTCCGCCTTCGTCCCGCTGCCCAAGGCGTTCTACGACGACCACGACGCCTGGCTCTCCAAGCCCGTCGGGAACGGCCCTTACACCATCGAGTCCTACGCCAAGGGCTCCTCGATGAACCTGCGCAAGTGGGACGACTACCCGGGCGACGACAAGGCGAAGAACGGCGGCGTCGACCTCAAGGTCTTCACCGACAACAACACGGCTTACACCGACCTCACCGCGGGCAACCTCGACCTCGTCGACGACGTGCCCGCCTCCCAGCTCCGCAACGTCGAGGCGGACCTCGGCGACCGGTACATCAACACCCCCGCCGGCATCATCCAGACCCTGGCCTTCCCCTTCTACGACGCGGAGTGGGACACCGACGACGCGCGCAAGGTCCGCCAGGGCCTGTCGATGGCGATCAACCGGCCGCAGATCACCGACCAGATCTTCCAGAAGACCCGCACCCCCGCCTCCGACTGGACCTCCCCGGTCCTCGGCGCGGACGGCGGCTTCAAGGAAGGGCTCTGCGGCAAGGAGTGCACGTACAACAAGGCCGAGGCCAAGAAGCTGATCGACGACGGCGGCGGCATCCCCGGCGGCCAGCTGAAGATCTCGTACAACGCGGACACCGGCTCCCACAAGGAATGGGTCGACGCCGTCTGCAACAGCATCAACAACGTCATGGGCAACAACAAGGCCTGCGTCGGCGGCCCCGTCGGCACCTTCGCCGACTTCCGCGCCCAGGTCTCCACCCAGAAGCTCACCAGCGCCTGGCGCGCGGGCTGGCAGATGGACTACCCGCTGATCCAGAACTTCCTCCAGCCGCTCTACTACACCAACGCCCCGTCCAACGACGGCAAGTGGAGCAACGAGGAGTTCGACGACCTGGTCGACAAGGCCAACGCCGAGAGCGACAAGGCGAAGGCCGTCACCACCTTCCAGGACGCGGAGAAGATCCTCGTCACCGAGATGCCGGTCATCCCGCTCTGGTACCAGAACGGCAGCGCCGGCTACTCGGACCGGGTCGACAACGTCGCGCTGAACCCGTTCAGCGTCCCGGTCTACGAAGAGATCACCGTCAAGTGACGCGCTGAGCGACGCGGACGGCCGGGGACCCCGCCACCCGGCCCCCCGCCCTCAGCACACCCAGAAACACCTCTACGAACGCCACCCCCCCCCCCCCCCCGCCCGCA
>NZ_JBHXPF010000018.1:92930-105161 GCF_042718715.1 Streptomyces sp. NPDC058576
CCCAGCCTACCCGCCCCGCTAAAAAAAATATACACTCTCTCATTTCCGGCGGGGCGCGACGGGGCGGGCGCACCCCCCCACCCCGCCCCCCGCGCCCCACCCCACTCCCGTACCACCTGCCAGGAGCGCACCCCCCGACCCCCGGAGCCCCTCATGGGACGTTATGTGATCCGGCGGCTGCTGCAGATGATCCCGGTCTTCTTCGGCACCACGCTGTTGATCTTCCTCATGGTGAACGTGATGGGCGACCCCATCGCGGGCCTCTGCGGCGACCGCCAGTGCGACCCGGCCACCGCCGCCCAGCTGCGCTCCGAGTTCGGCCTCGACAAGCCGGTCTGGCAGCAATACCTCACCTACATGGGCAACGTGTTCACCGGCGACTTCGGCACCGCGTTCAACGGGCAGAAGGTCACCGAGCTGATGGCCACCGCCTTCCCCATCACCATCCGGCTCACCATCGTCGCGGTCGTCTTCGAGGTCGTCATCGGCATCAGCCTCGGCGTCGTCACCGGCCTGCGGCGCGGCCGCCCCGTCGACACCACCGTCCTCATCCTGACGCTGGTCGTCATCGCCATCCCGACCTTCGTCACCGGCCTGCTGCTCCAGCTCCTCCTGGGCGTCAAGTGGGGCATCATCAAGCCCTCGGTCTCCGCCGACCCCACCTTCGACGAACTGCTCGTCCCCGGGCTGGTCCTCGCCTCCGTCTCGCTCGCCTACGTCACCCGGCTCACCCGGACCTCGATCGCCGAGAACGCCCGCGCCGACTACGTACGCACCGCCGTCGCCAAGGGGCTGCCGCGCCGCCGGGTCGTCGTACGGCATCTGCTGCGCAACTCCCTCATCCCCGTCGTCACCTTCATCGGCACCGACGTGGGCGCGCTGATGGGCGGTGCCATCGTCACCGAGCGGATCTTCAACATCCACGGCGTCGGCTACCAGCTCTACCAGGGGATCCTGCGGCAGAACTCCCAGACCGTCGTCGGCTTCGTCACGATCCTCGTCCTCGTCTTCCTGGCCGCCAACCTGATCGTCGACCTCCTGTACGCCGTACTCGACCCGAGGATCCGCTATGCCTGAGCCGCAGTCATCGGACGGAGCGATCTCCCCGGCGGGAGCCGGCGGCCCCATGGACCTCGCCCTGGAGGAGGGCACCAGCCTGGAGAAGGGCCCGGGCGGCGCCGACGGCACCGGGCCGGCCGGGAAGCCGCGCAGCCTGTGGTCGGACGCCTGGCGCGACCTGCGGCGCAACCCGGTCTTCATCATCTCCTCGCTGGTCATCCTCTTCCTGGTGATCATCTCGATCTGGCCCTCGCTCATCGCGAGCGGCGACCCCCTCCAGGCCAACCTGGACGACGCCCAGAAGGGCTCCGAACCCGGCCACCCCTTCGGCTTCGACCCGCAGGGCCGCGACGTCTACACCCGGGTCGTGTACGGCACCCGGACCTCGGTGACCGTCGGCGTCTGCGCCACCCTCGGCGTCGCGATCCTCGGCAGCCTGTTCGGCGGGCTCGCGGGCTTCTTCGGCGGCTGGTGGGACTCGATCCTCTCCCGCCTCACCGACGTCTTCTTCGGGATCCCCGTCGTCCTCGGCGGCCTGGTCTTCCTGTCCGTCGTCACCAGCTCCACCGTCTGGCCCGTCGTCGGGTTCATCGTCCTGCTCGGCTGGCCCCAGATCGCCCGCATCGCCCGCGGCTCCGTCATCACCGCCAAACAGAACGACTACGTCCAGGCGGCCCGCGCCCTCGGCGCCTCCAACTCCCGCATGATGCTGCGCCACATCACCCCGAACGCCATCGCCCCGGTCATCGTCGTTGCGACCATCGCGCTCGGTACGTACATCTCGCTGGAGGCGACCCTCTCCTTCCTCGGCGTCGGCCTGAAGGACCCCGCCGTCTCCTGGGGCATCGACATCTCCGCGGCCGCCAACTACATCCGCAACGCCCCGCACATGCTGCTCTGGCCCGCCGGAGCGCTGGCGGTCACCGTGCTCGCGTTCATCATGCTCGGCGACGCGGTGCGCGACGCCCTCGACCCCAAGCTGCGCTGAGGAGCCGGTTGCCATGTTGCTCGAAGTGCGCGATCTGCACGTGGAGTTCCACACCCGCGAAGGCGTCGCCAAGGCCGTCAACGGGGTCAACTACTCGGTGGCCGAGGGTGAGACGCTCGCCGTCCTCGGCGAGTCCGGCTCCGGCAAGTCCGTCACCGCCCAGGCGATCATGGGCATCCTCGACATGCCGCCCGGGAGGATCGCCGACGGCGAGATCCTCTTCAAGGGCCAGGACCTGCTGAAGCTCAAGCCGGAGGAGCGCCGGAAGATCCGCGGCCAGGAGATGGCCATGATCTTCCAGGACGCCCTGTCCTCGCTGAACCCGGTCCTCACCGTCGGCCAGCAGCTCGGCGAGATGTTCGTCGTGCACCGCGGCATGTCCCGCAAGGACGCGAAGGCCAAGGCCGTCGAGCTGATGGACCGGGTCCGCATCCCCGCCGCCAAGGAACGGGTCGGCAACTACCCGCACCAGTTCTCCGGCGGGATGCGCCAGCGCATCATGATCGCCATGGCGATGGCCCTGGAACCGTCCCTGATCATCGCCGACGAGCCGACCACCGCCCTCGACGTCACCGTCCAGGCCCAGGTCATGGACCTCCTCGCCGAACTCCAGCGCGAGCTGAACATGGGCCTCATCCTGATCACCCACGACCTCGGCGTGGTCGCCGACGTCGCCGACAAGATCGCCGTCATGTACGCGGGCCGCATCGTCGAGACCGCCCCCGTCCACGCGATCTACAAGGCCCCCGCCCACCCGTACACCAAGGGCCTCCTGAAATCGATCCCGCGCCTGGACCAGAAGGGCCAGGATCTGTACGCGATCAAGGGCCTGCCGCCCAACCTCACCCGCATCCCGCCCGGCTGCGCCTTCAACCCCCGCTGCCCGATGGCGAGGGACGTGTGCCGCAGCGATGTGCCGCCGCTCTACGAGGTGGACGAGCAGCGCCGGAGCGCGTGCCACTTCTGGAAGGAGACGCTCGATGCACGCTGATCGCGACGGGAGTGCCGAGAGCGGCTCCACCCTGCTGACCACCGCGCGCGAGGAGGCCGTCGCCCCGTACGTGGAGGGCGACCCGATCCTCCAGGTGCGCGGCCTCGCCAAGCACTACCCGCTCACGCAGGGCGTCCTCTTCAAGCGGCAGATCGGCGCGGTCAGGGCCGTCGACGGCGTCGACTTCGACCTGTACGCGGGCGAGACGCTCGGCATCGTGGGGGAGTCGGGCTGCGGCAAGTCGACCGTCGCGAAGATGCTCGTCCACCTGGAACGCCCCACCGCCGGTGCGATCCGCTACAAGGGCGAGGACATCGCGAAGCTGTCCGGGCGTGCGCTGAAGGCGGTGCGCCGCAACATCCAGATGGTGTTCCAGGACCCGTACACCTCGCTGAACCCGCGGATGACGGTCGGCGACATCATCGGGGAGCCGTACGAGATCCACCCCGAGGTCGCCCCCAAGGGCAGCCGTCGGCAGAGGGTGCAGGACCTGCTGGACGTGGTCGGGCTCAACCCGGAGTACATCAACCGGTATCCGCACCAGTTCTCCGGCGGCCAGCGCCAGCGCATCGGGATCGCCCGCGGCCTCGCGCTCAACCCGGAGATCATCGTCGCCGACGAACCGGTCTCCGCGCTCGACGTCTCCGTCCAGGCCCAGGTGGTCAACCTGCTGGACCGGCTCCAGGCGGAGTTCAGTCTCAGCTTCGTGTTCATCGCCCACGACCTCTCGATCGTCCGGCACATCTCCGACCGGGTCGGCGTGATGTATCTGGGCCGGATCGTGGAGATCGGCTCCGACGCGGAGATCTACGACCACCCCACCCACCCGTACACCCAGGCGCTGCTGTCCGCCGTCCCCGTCCCGGACCCGACCGCCCGCGAGCACCGGGAACGGATCATCCTGCACGGCGACGTCCCCTCGCCCGCCAACATCCCCTCCGGCTGCCGCTTCCGCACCCGGTGCTGGAAGGCGCAGGAGCGGTGCGAGCTGGAGGTCCCGCTGCTCGCGGTACCCGCGGAGTTCCGGCTCGTGGACACCCCGGCCCGGCACGACTCGGCGTGCCACTTCGCCGAGGAGAAGCGCGTGGTGCCGCCGGAGGGCGAGCTGGAGGTCCCCGGGCCGGCGACGGAGCCGGGGTCCGAAGAGTCGCAGGAGTCGCGGGAGTCGCAGGAGGCACCAGGGTTCACGGAGAAGCGGGAGTCCGGGGAGAGGCCGGAGTCCGGGGGTGGCGAAGCGTCGTGAACCGGCGTCAGGATCGTTAACAAGCAGGCAACTCCGCCGTCGCCGCACCGATATACGAACGCCCCATGCTGAACAGCGTACGGCCGTGCGGGTGCCGTGGTCCGGCCGGAGCGTCGTCCTGTCGCTCCGGCCGGTCGCCCGCCGGGACCGCCCCGCCCCCTGAACGCCTTGTTCATCCGTTCGGGGCAATGGAGTATCAGCGGGTGACACTTACACGGGGAGCGAGAATCACCGGCGCCGTTCTGTGCGCGGTGCCCGCACTACTCATCGTCGCCTGGCTCGTCCGGGACATCCGGGCCGTCGACGGACCGGGGCCGGTCTGGGACTACTGGACGGGCTTCACGACCCTCCGGGGCGCGGCGCAACCCACCACGACGGCCGCCAGTTTCGTCCTGCTGCTGGCCTATGCCGCCGCCGCTGTGGCGGCGCTCCGTTCCGCCGCCGCCGCTTCGGTCCTGATCGTCACCGGGGTCGTCACCTTCGTCCTGCGGCTGCCCGGCGTCTGGACCATCGCCGACGCCGCGGCACCCCAGGAACTCCGCGACCGGGCACTGCTCACCACGTACGCCGCGCTGGCGGCTGGGCTCGCGCTGATCGTGGTGGGGGCGGCGGGCCGCCGCCCCCTGCCGGACGGCGCGGAACGGCCCGCCGGGCCGGGGCGCGGTGCCGGGGTGGCCGTCTTCCTGCTCCTCGGTCTCCAGGCGGCGGTCTTCACCGCCTGGGAGATCCGGCAGACGTTCCTCTATCCGTCCGGGCTCTATCCCGCGTGGTTCATCGGCGGCCGGCCCCTGAACACCCCGGTGACCGAGGGGCCGCCCGGCTGGATCACCGGGGCGATCATCCTGATGGCGCTGGTGGCCGCCGTCGGCGCGGTCGTCGGAGCGGTCCACGCGCGACCGCTCGGCCTGATCGCGGCCGGGTTCGTGTTCTCCTCCGGTGTGCTCGGCACGGCGCGCATCATCCACTTCGAGATGTACGAGCGGTTCACCGACCTGGACATCGAGGCGCAGCTCAATCTGCTGAGCATCCTCTCCTCGCTCCTCGTCGGACCGGTGGTGATCATCCTCCTCGCCCGCAAGGGCGTCGAGCGTGCCTCCGGCGGCCACCCGGGGCCGTGGGGCGGCGCCGGTCCCTGGGGCGTCCAGCCCCCGGGCTACCCGCCGGCCCAGGCATCGGGGCAGCCACCCGCCCCCGCCCCCGGCTTCGGGCCTCCGCCGGGCGGCGGCTTCGGACCCCCGCCCGCCTCCCCGCCGCCCCGGTGGTGAGCCGAGGGCGGACGGGGAGGGCGAGGCGGCTCAGGCCCCGGTCAGCCCCAGCGACCGCTTGAGGAAGTCCACCTGGAGCAGGAGCAGGTTCTCCGCGACCTGCTCCTGCGGCGTCATGTGCGTCACCCCGCTCAGCGGCAGCACCTCGTGCGGACGGCCCGCCGCCAGCAGCGCCGAGGAGAGCCGCAGGGCGTGGGCGACCACCACGTTGTCGTCGGCCAGACCGTGCACGATCATCATCGGCCGCACCTCGGCGGCCGGCTCGGACAGCCCGTCGTCGGTGAGCAGCGAGTTGTACGCATACACCTCCGGCTGCTTGGCCGGGTCCCCGAGATAGCGCTCGGTGTAGTGGGTGTCGTACAGCCGCTGGTCCGTCACCGGAGCCCCCACGACCGCCGCGTGGAAGACGTCGGGCCGCCGCAGCACCGCGAGCCCCGCCAGATAGCCGCCGAAGGACCAGCCGCGGATCGCCACCCGGGACAGGTCGAGCGGAAAGCGGTCCGCGAGCCCCTGCAACGCCTCGACCTGGTCCTCCATGGTCAGCACGAGGTTGTCCCGTACCGCCTTCTCCCAGGCCGGCGAGCGCCCCGGCGCGCCCCGCCCGTCCGCCACGACCACCGCGAAGCCCTGGTCCGCGAACCACTGCGAGGTCAGGTGCGCGTTGTGGGCGGCGACCACCCGGCGGCCGTGCGGACCGCCGTACGGATCCATCAGAACCGGAAGCGGACCGTCCGTCTCCTGGTAGTCCGAGGGGAGCAGCACGGCGCACGGAATCCGTCGTGCGCCCCCCTCGGTGAGGGTCACGCGGGCCGACAGCACCGGTTCCTGGGCGAAACTCGCGATCCGGGACAGCCGCTTGCCGTCCCGCACCAGCCACGCGGCGGCCCCGGGCTCCTCGGGGACCGCCGAGACCACGACCGACAGACCGCCCGAGCGGACCGCGGAGTGCACACCCACCCCTTCGGAAATCCGCTCGATTCCCAGCTCGTTCACCCGGTACACATGGATCTGCCCGATCTCCGGCTCGACCGCGTCCTCACCGGCCACCGCCGAGATCAGAACGTCCGACTCCCCGATGTCCAGCACCGACTGGACGTGCAGCTGCGACCCGGTGAGCATCCGGTCCCCGACCGCCAGCACCCGCGCGCCGCCCTCGTCGGCGATCCGCACCAGCCGCCCGTCCGGTGCCCACGCGGGCACCCCGGGGAAAAGATCCAGCCACACCGGGTCCTCGTCGACATGGACGATCCGGGTCGCGCCGGTCTCCGGATCCACCGCCAGATACCGCTGACTGCGCTGGTCGCGGGCCTGCACCAGCAGCAGCGGAGCACCCGCGGAGGACCAGTGCACCTGGGCCAGGTACGGGAACGCGGCCCGGTCCCAGACCACTTCGGTACGGGCCCCCTCCAGGTCCATGACGAAGAGCCGCACCTCGGCGTTGGGCGTACCCGCCGCCGGGTAGGCGACCTCGGCCGGCTTGCGCTCGGGGTGCGCCGGATCGGCGATGTACCACCGCTGTACGGGGCTGTCGTCGGCCCGCGCGACCAGCAGCCGGTCCGACTGGGGCGACCACCAGAAACCCCGGTAGCGGTGCATCTCCTCGGCCGCGATGAACTCCGCCAGACCGTAGGTGACCTGGGGGTCCTCCGGTTCGGCCAGCGCCCGGTCCGCCTCGCCGTCCGCACCCACGACCCGCAGCGCGCCCTTGGCCACGTACGCGATGTGGCGGCCGTCGGGGGACGGCCGGGGGTCGATCACCGGGCCGGGCACCGGCAGCGCCCGCGCGGTCCCGGCCCGCAGCTCGGCGACGTACACCTTGCCGGACAGGGCGAACGCGGCCAGCTCCGCCGCCGCGTCCACCGCGTAGGAGACGATGCCCGAGGAACCCTCCCGGGTCCGCTCCCGCCGGGCCCGCTCCTGCGCCGAGAGCTTCTCCGCCGAACCGCCCAGCAGGACCTCGGGATCGGCGGCGACGCGCTCCTCACCGGTCGCCGGGTCGAGCACCCACAGCCGATGGGTCCGGTCCGTTCCGGACGTGGACCGCAGGAAGATCACCCGTGTCTCGTCCGCCGAGACGGTGAAGGAGCGAGGTGCGCCGAGAGTGAAGCGCTGGGTCCGGGCGTGCTGGCGGGGAAAGGACAGCTTCTGCGAGGTCATGACTCCGAACTTAGACCCACGGGCCATCGGGGGGAGGCAGATGCGCGCACCCGGACCGGCGACGCCGGCCCTCGATTTCCGGGGGGCGTAGCCCCGAACTCGGCTGCGTGGCGCGGTTCGTGCGCCCCTCGTGCTGCTGTGCCCCGATCAATGCGTTGGCACGGATAGTTATGATCCGTAGCGCTCGGTGGGTAGGAACCTGCTGACTCCGCGTACCCCCCTTCCGACCGTCCGAACGTACCGATGGAGGTGAACCGCCGTGGCGCTCTCGATTTCGGCGGTAGTGCTGCTGGCGATCATCGTCTTCCTGCTGATCCGGAAATCCGGGCTGAAGGGGGGACACGCGGTGGTCTGCATGCTGCTCGGGTTCTACATCGCGAGCTCGTCCATCGCGCCGACCATCTCCGATCTGACGACCAACGTGGCGGGAATGATCAGCAGCATCAAGTTCTGACCCCGGCGGCGAGGGCGGGGCGGGGGCTCGGGGGCACGGGGGGCCTCCGGGCTCGTAGGGTGGTCCCCATGAAGGACCTCCCCGCCCGCCGTCTGCTGCTCGTGCACGCGCACCCCGACGACGAGTCGATCAACAACGGCGCCACCATGGCCAGGTATGCGGCCGAGGGCGCCCACGTCACCCTGGTGACGTGCACGCTCGGGGAGGAGGGCGAGGTCATCCCGCCCGCCCTCGCCCGCCTCACCGCCGACCGGGACGACGCGCTGGGCCCCCACCGCGTCGGCGAGCTGGCCGCGGCGATGCAGGGGATCGGCGTCAGCGACCACCGCTTCCTCGGCGGTGCGGGCCGCTACCGGGACTCCGGAATGATGGGCGCCGAGCAGAACGGCCGCCCCGGCTCCTTCTGGTCCACCCCGGTGGACGAGGCGGCGGCCCACCTCGTGGAGGTGATCCGCGAGGTCCGCCCCCATGTCCTGATCACCTACGACCCGGACGGCGGCTACGGCCACCCCGACCACATCCAGGCCCACCGGGTCGCGATGCGCGCCGCCGACCTGGCCGCCGACCCGGCGTACGGCGTCGGCGCACCGCACACCGTCGCGAAGATCTACTGGAACCGGGTGGAGCGGGAGGTGCTGGAGGGTGCCTTCGACCGGCTGCGCACCACCGCCCCCGACGCCTTTCCCGGCATCGCCGCCGTGGACGACGTCCCGGGCGTGACCGGCGGGGAGCAGATCACCGCGGAGATCGACGGATCGGCGTACGCCGGGGCGAAGTCGGCGGCGATGCGCGCCCACGCCACCCAGATCGCGGTCGAAGGACCGTTCTTCGCCCTCTCCAACGACCTCGGCCAGCCCCTGCTGACGACCGAGTACTACCAACTGGCGCGGGGCGTTCGCGGCGTGGCCGGGCCGGAGCGCGAGAGCGACCTGTTCGCGGGCGTCCCGGACACCGAGGGAGGCGCGGCATGAGCGAGCACCCCGAAAAGGCCCGCGCGAACCCCGGAAAGGCCGCAGCGAACCCCGGAAAGGCCGCAGCGAACCCCGGAAAGGCCCGTGGGAACCCGGGAAAGGCCCGCGGTCGCGCCGGCTCCTCCCACGCGCCGCGGCGCAACGCCCCGCCCAGGGAGCCCGAGCCCACCGGATTCGCCGCCCGGCCGAACCCGGCCCGGATCGCCGCCTACTTGGGCCTCGCGGTGCTCGGCGTGCTCGTCGCCCTCGCCGGGACACTCGTCCAAGCCGCCTGGTTCCCGGGCGGGTTGATCATCGCCCTGGCGGGCTCCGCGGGCCTCTTCTACGGTGGCCGGATCCTGACCCGCACCCAGATCGGCGCGCTCGCCCCGGCGGCCGGCTGGTTCATCACGGTGTTCCTTCTGCTGAGCGGCCGGCCGGAGGGCGACTACGTGTTCGGCGACGAACTCGGCCTGGTGCTCTTCATGCTCGGCGGGACGGCCGTCGCTGTGATGTGCGCCACCACCTCCAAAGTGCCGCAATCAGCCATCCACAGCGGCCGGTCCGGTACATGAAGTGCCAAGTCCGGGTCCGGAACGACCCCCACAGGTGTGAGGCACGGGTGGAGGTTTCACCCGGTCGCGGAGTGTCCGACGGCGGCGGCCAGTATGGTGGTGCGCGCGCCGAGCCGTCCCCTGGCCTGCGGCATGGGGGAAGTACGGGCGGCGGAGCCAATCGGGAGAACCTGCTTTGAGTCGTGAAACTGACAGTTCGTCCTCCGGGCCCCAGGGCCGCGGCGGAGCCGCGTACCCCTCGGGGACGCCGCCGTACGGATCCCGCCAGTATCCGTCGCTCCACCCGTCGCAGGACGGCTCTGACGAGAACCCGGAATCCGTGGATCCGCCCCGGCCCGAGGAACCGAAGACCGAGACGACGCTGACGACGCGCATCCGGATCAACATCCCCGGGTCGCGCCCCATCCCGCCGGTCGTGATGCGTACGCCGATGGCGGCGAGCGACATCTCCGGCGACGGCGGCCGTTCCGACGCGGAGCGCACCGGCGCAACCCCGCGCCCCGGCACCCCGCCGCCCGCACCCGGTGCCGGCGCATCGGACCGCTCCGGCGGCCCGAACGGCGCAGCGCCCGCGGACCGGCCCCGGGACGGCGGCCCGGCCGCCGACCCGACGCCCGGGGAGAAGCCGGCCCGGGAGAAGAGCGGCAGCGACTGGTTCGCCCCGCGCAAGGCCCCGGCCGCCGGACCGGCGGCAGCGGCTCAGGGCACCGGTGCGCCCGGCGCCCCCGGCGGCGCGCCTGCCGGCCCGGGTGGTCCGGGTGCGGGCGGTCCCGGCGGCCCGGGTGGGCCCGGTGGTCCGGGTGCGGGCGGCCTCGGCGGTCCGGGCGGCGCTTCGGACGGTGGCGCGGGCCGCCCGCGCCCCGACCTGCCGTACTTCTCGGACTCCCCGAAGCCCGGCGGCGGTCCGGGCGAGCCCGGCCCCGGCCGCAGTGCGCTCGACGGCTACGGCTCCGAGCCCCCCGGCGGCGGCCCGCGTGCCACCCCCGGCCCCGGAGTGCGGACGCCCGGCCCGTCCGGCCCCACCACGGGACCGGTCACCGGCACCTCCTCGCTGACCCCGAACCTCGACGGCGTCCCGGGCCTCGGCGGCCCCGGCCCGATGGTCCCGGGCACCCCCGGCGGCGTACCGCCCCGGATGTCCGACGACACGGCGATCCTCACGCCGCAGGCCCCGGCGCCCGAACCCGGCCCCGGCGGCCATGTCTCGGGCGACACGCTGACGAGCGGCATCCCCGTGGTGCCCAGCGATGCCCGCGCCCCGTTCCCGGGCGGTCCTGGCGCCCCCGGTGGTCCGGTGGCGGGCCACGGCGGTCCCGGGGGGCCGGGCGGTCCGGGCGTCCCCACGCCGGGCCCCGCCGCCGCGCGTCCTGCCCCGCAGGCCGCCGCGGCCCCCGCTCCCGCGCCCGCGAAGAAGGGCCGCTCCAAGCTGGTCCTGCTCGGGGTGGCCGCGGTCGTGCTGCTCGGCATCGCGTACGGGGCGGGTCTTCTGCTGAACCACTCCGAGGTCCCCAAGGGCACCACGGTGCTCGGCGTCGACATCGGCGGCGGCTCGAAGGAGGAAGCGGTCACCAAACTGGAAGCCGCCCTCGGCGAGCGCGCCAAGACGCCGCTCCAGCTGTCGGTGGACGGCAAGGAGGAGAAGCTCGACCCCGAGAAGGCCGGTCTCACCCTGGACAGCCAGGAGACCGTGCGGGAGGCGGCGGGCAGTGACTACAACCCCGTCTCGGTGATCGGTTCGCTGTTCGGCGGGGAGCGCCCCGCCGACCCGGTGATCCCGGTCGACGAGGAGAAGCTCGGCGTGGCGCTGACCGACCTGGCGGGCGCTTCCGGCGCGGCCAACGACGGCACGATCCGCTTCGAGCCGAACAAGGCCGTGGCCGTGCCGGGCAAGCCGGGCAAGTCCCTGGACGCCGGCCAGTCCCTGATCTCGGTCCGGGACGCCTACCGCGCCCAGGTGCAGACCGGACAGGCCCGGCTGGTCGAACTGCCCGTCGCCACCACCCAGCCCACCATCACCAAGGCCGAGCTGGAACGGGCGATGAAGGAGTTCGCCGAGCCCGCGATGTCCGGTCTGATCACCATCAAGGCGGGCCCGAAGCAGATCCAGTTCGGCCCGGCGCGGTCGCTGCCGCAGATCCTGTCCATGAAGCCGGTGGACGGCCGGCTGGTCGACGTCTACGACAAGCAGGCGATCGACACGCTCCTGGACGGCGTCTTCGACGGCATCATGGCCGTCAAGGCCGACGGCAAGCAGCGCCAGGTCGGTTCGGACGACGTCGCCCAGGCGATGAAGACCGCCCTGGCCGGGAAGACCCCGGCCGAGCGCACGGTCACCATCGACCTGACCGGCGAGGGCTGACACCCCGGCACGACACCGCTCCACCCTTCCGCCCCCGCCCGGGAACGTCTCCGGCCGGGGGCGGGTCGCTGGCCGGTCCTACCGGCGAAGCGGGGCCCGGCGCTCCAACACACCCCCGGCCCCCCACCCCAACCCACACCCACAACCCGGACTTATAAAACACCGTGGGGGTGGTGTTCCCGCCCCCCCC
>NZ_JBHXPF010000018.1:105171-114195 GCF_042718715.1 Streptomyces sp. NPDC058576
CCCCGCCCGGTTCGTCCTCGGCCGGGGGGCGGGCCGCTGCCCGGTCCACCCGGCGACGCGGGGCCCGCCCCACAACCCCTCCGGGCCCCCGCTCCCGTACACGTCCCGTACTACGGGAAGTTCACCACCTGGGAGGGGATGGTGTCCGGGCCCGACGTGGGGGATCCGACGTCGTTGATCACGTGCTCGTACTGGCCGTTGCCGCCGAGCGAGACGACGATCAGGCTGTGGAACTTCACGCCGGGTTTCACCGGTGCCTTGAAGCCGTGCTCCTGGATGATCGTCGGGTCGACGTTGTAGTAGCAGTAGCTGCCCATGCCCCAGCCCTCGTGCTGCTCGACCGAGTCGTCGACCCGGTAGGCGGCGTAGCCCTTCGTGTCGCCGTTCTGGACCGCCTCCTGGTTGGGTGCGTCGTACGCCTTCTCGTTCTGGAAGAAGATCGTCCGGCCGCGCTCGCCGTACCACTCCACGTCGTACTTGTTGAAGTGCTCCACGAACAGCCCGGTCGCCAGCACGTCGTCGCCGTTGACGCGGACGCCGTAGTCGGCCCGGTTGGTCTCCCAGCCCCAGCCCTCACCGTGGTCCGCACGCCACACCCAGGTGTGGTCGATGATCGTGTCGTCGCTGTTCACGACGATGCTCGTGGTCGCCTTGCCGGGGCCCGCGCCGCCGATCCGCACGAACACGTCCTGGAGCGAGGTGGGGTTGGCCGAGTGGTCCGCCGAGGCGTTCTCGGGGCCGACCTCGATCAGCGTCTCGGAGTTGACCGGGCCCGCGTCGACCAGGAGGCCCGCGAGCTTGACGCCGTCCACGTCACCGACCTTGATCGCGGTCACCCCGTTGTCCGGGATGATCGTGGCCAGGCCGAGGCCGAGGGCCACGGTGTCCGCGCGGTCGATGTTGATCGTCTCGTCGATGTGGTAGACACCCGGCGTGAAGAGCAGGTGCAGGCCCTGCTCCACGGCCGCGTTGATCGTGGCGGCGTCCGCCCCCTCCTTCACCACGTAGAACTGGTCCAGCGGGATCGACTCGCCGGCCGGAGTGCCGTTGGCCCACGAGACACCGCGCGCGTTCTCGCGCTTCTGAGGAACGAAGACCTTGTAGTCGTCCCCGTCGAGGTAGAGGAAGGGCTTCTCGCGGGAGATGGGGGTGGTGTCGAGCGTGGTGTAGGGCGGCTCGGGGAAGCTGTTGGCCGGTGCGCCCTCGACGCCCGAGAACGTCATGTTCCAGACGCCGTTGACCCAGCCGCCCACCGAGCTGTCGCGGGTGTACCACTGCTGCTGGGAGTACGGGCCGACCTCGCCGTCGATCTTTGAGTCGGCGATGTAGCCGCCGCTGGCCCAGCCGTATCCGTCGGGCGCGAGGTTGAGCCCGCCCTTGACGTGCATGCGGCGGAACGGGGCCGCCTGGGAGACCGCCCAGCGGTTGGTGCCGCTGACCGGGTTCAGGGTGAGGTTCTCCGCCGAACGCCAGAAGTTCTGCGTTGCGTTGCCGTCGAACCAGCCCGCGTCGACCGTCACGTCGCCGTTGAACGTGGTGTCGTTCGGATTCAGGCCGAGACCCGCGATCTGCGTGTAGAAGCCGATCTGCGCGTTGATGTCGTCGTACGTGCCCGGCTTGAACATCAGCGCGTGGCGGTCGAGGCCGAACTGCGCGGACTCCTGCTTCGTGAAGATCTCGTCGACCTTGCCCTGGATGTCGGGCGTGGACGGGTCGAAGACATGGACGTTGGGGCCGAGGTCGCCGCCGCCCGGCACGGCCCGGGCCTCCTCGCCGAACGCGGTCTGGGCCGTGGGCACGGACATCAGCATCGCCACGGCGAGTGCGGCGAATCCGAGGGCCCGGCTGCGGCGGCGGGTGCGTGGTGCGGTGGGGGGAGCATGCATGGGGTACGTCTCCTGGGTCGTGGTACGTGTGCACGACGGACGGGCGGGAGAGCGTGGGGGGAGGCTGCGTCGGAGAGCGCTCTCTCGTTACGGTGATGTTTCCCCCGTGGGCCTGTACGCGTCAAGAGGTGTGCGTCAGGAGCCTCGGGAGATGCCACTGAATCCAACAACTGGGTTTGAATGTCGAGGAATTGACGGCTCCGGCGCGGTGCGGGCGGCCCCTGGCTTCAGAAGCTGACGTCGTGGCTGGTCGTGGGTGGTGGACAGGCGGACGCGCCGCGCGCGGGGGACCATGGGGCCATGAGTTCCCCCGCAGGTCCGGAACGCCCGCCCCGCGAAGCCGATCAGATCAAGGTCTGGTTCCGTCTGGTCCCGCGCGAGGACCGGCCGCCGTACGACACCGAGGGCTTGTGGGCGACGCGGCTCGGCCCGGACACCGCGCGGGTGGACAACGTGCCCTTCCTCCGGGACGGGGTCGCCGAGGGCGAGACCGTACGCTTCCGGACGGACGACGACGGGGTGCACTGGGCCGCCGGCCGGGTGGCGGACTCGGGCAACTGCACGGTGCGGGTGCTGCCCGTGCCGGACGGTCCGCTCGGGCACGACGCACGGGCCGTGCACGAGCGGCTCGCCGGCTTCGGGCTCACGGGCGAGGTCTTCAGCGCCGCGTTCCCGCTGGTCGCCCTGACCGTGCCCGGCGGAGCGGACCTGCGCGGGGTCAAGGCGCTGCTCGCCCGGGGCCGGGACGAGGGCTGGTGGCACTTCGAGGTCTCGTGCGCCACCGATGCGTGGCGGGCGGCGTAGCGCGCCGGTGTGCCGTGCGCCGGGGCGTTACGCCTCCTCCTCGCCGATCTTCCGGATCACCCGGGCCGGGTTGCCCACCGCCACCACGCCGGCGGGCAGGTCCTTCGTGACGACCGCCCCCGCGCCGACCACCGTGTTCTCGCCGATGGTCACCCCGGGGCAGACGATCACCCCGCCGCCCAGCCACACGTTGTCGCCGATGGTGATCGGCTCGGCGGCCTCCCACTTGGCGCGGCGCTGCTCGGGGTCGACGGGGTGGGTCGGCGTGAGCAGCTGGACGTTCGGGCCCAGCTGGACGTCCGCGCCGATGGTGATGCGGGCGACGTCCAGGAGAACCGCGCCGAAGTTGATGAACGTGCGCGGGCCGATGGTGGTCTGGTAGCCGTAGTCGACCCGCAGCGGCGGCCGGACCTCCACGCCCTCGCCCACCTCGCCGAGCAGCTCGGTCAGCACCGCGCGCCGGGCCTCGGGGTCGGCGGCCGATGTGACGTTGTAGCGCTCGCTGAGCACGGCCGCGTGCAGTGCCTCGGCCGCCAGTTCGGGGTCGTCGGCGATGTAGAGCTCGCCGGAGAGCATGGCTTCCTTCTGGGTGGGCCTGGTCTCGTCGCTCATGTCGTCTCTTCCGTGCGGGGTGTCCGGGACGCTCGCGGTGATCCGTTCGCTCCGAGCAGTCTGCCCCCGTCGGCGTCGACCGGGGTGCGCAGCCCCGGGGCCAGCGCCAGCGTCACCGCCACCGAGAGGCCCGCGACCGCCGCCATGCCCGTCGCGGGGGAGGTCAGCTGGGCGATACCGCCCGCCACGGCCGCGCCCACCCCCTGCATCGCGAGCATCCCCGAGGAGCTGAGCCCGAGCGCCTGGCCGCTCAGCTCCTGCGGGGTGAGGGCCAGCAGCCGTTCCTGGAGCAGCAGGCTCGCGGCGAAGCCCACGCTCGCCAGGACGACCACCGCCAGCGCGAGGGGCAGCCCCGGGCGCAGGGCGAAGAGCAGATAGGGCGCGGCCAGCAGCAGCCGGAGCGGGGCCCCGAGCCGCGCCCGCCACTCGGGGCCTGTCGTTCGGGCCGCGACGAACCGCCCGACCAGCGCGTCCCCGGCGAGCATCCCCAGGGCCCCGCCGGCGAAGAGGAGCCCGGCGTGCCCGGGCGCGTACGCGACGTACAGGGACTCGCAGCCGACGACGAGCCCGTTGGGCACCCACAGCGCCAGGAACACGTACCGGCGCGGCGCGGACGACCAGAGCAGCGCGTTCGTCCGCCGGGTCTCCCGGACCGAGGGGCGCCCGGTCGCCCTCGGCGGCCGGGCGGTCAGCCCGAGCCGGGTCACCACCGCCGCGACGACGTACAGGGCCGCCCCGATCAGCAGCGTGCCGCGCGCCGAGAACACCGCCACCAGCGCCCCGCCCACCGCGAATCCGCAGATCTGCATCGCGCCGCCCGTCATGTTCAGCACCGAGCGGCCGAGCAGGAACCCCTCGCGCGGAACGATCTCGTTGAGCAGCCCGTACCGCACGCCCCCGCCCGGCGACGCGATCGCCCCGACCACCAGCAGGACGGCGAACGCGGCCCACAGCGGCAGCCCGGGCGCGGCCTGGACGCAGGCGGCCCCCGCCGACAGCAGGGCGAGAGCGGTCAGCGCGGCGCGCGGCGGCAGCCGGTCCGCCGCCGACAGCAGGGTGAGCGCCCCGGCCATCTGCGCCAGCGACGGGCCGAACATCGCCAGCGCCGACAGCAGGGGCGAGCCCGTCCGCGCGAAGACGAGGGTGCCGAGCGCCAGGCCGGTCGCGGTCTGGGCGGCCGTCTGCACGGCGACGGCCGCGAAGAAGGGGGTGAACTCCGGGGTCCGGAACAGTTCGCGGTAGGTGCGCATGGGGGGAGTCTCCGGACGCCGTCGCCGGGGCCGTTACTGTTTCGCGCTGACGCGAAAGCCTGGGGCCGGGCGGTGGCGCCGGGGTGTCCTGAACCACGACGTCAACCGGGATGGCAGCGCGAACAGGGAACGGGGCGGCCGGATCGGACGTGGCGGCCGGAGCCAACAGGGAACGGGGGCGGCCGGATCTGGGCATGGCGGCCGGAGCCAACAGGGAACGGGGGCGGCCCGATCGGGCATGCGGCCGGAGCGAACGGGGAACGGGGCGGTGGGCGTGACATGGGCTGGTGGCAGGTCAGTGCGGACACGCTCGCGAACAGCCGGTTCGTCGTCTCGCCGCTCGCGGAGGCCGTCGCGAGCCTGCTGCTCCTGGAGCGGGCCGACGCCGCGCACCCGGGGGAGCGCGCCTGGCTGGAGGCCCACCTGCCCGCGTACCGGCGGCGGGCGGTGGACGATCCGCTCTCCGCGCTCGTGATCCGCTCCGCCCTCGCGCCCCGCTGGACCGCCGACTTCCTCACCCCCGCGCCGGTGCCCGCCCCGCCGGGCCAGGCCCCGCCCCTCTTCGCCGAGGAGCTGGCGCGGGTGCGGGCCACCCCGCCCGACCGGGCCCGCGCCGAACTGGCCGAGGCGCTGCGCGGGCCGCTGCCCGCCGTGCTGGACCGGGACGACCTGGCCCGGCGCGCCGCCGACACCCTGGAGTGGGTCTGGACGCACACCGTGCTGCCCGACTGGCCGAGGCGGCAGCGGGTCCTGGAGGCCGATGTGATCGCCCGCACGGCCCAGTTGGGGCGGGCGGGCTGGGCCGAGGCCCTGAACGGCATGCGGCCCGGGATCCGTTGGCTCGGCGACAGTCGGCTCCAGATCAACACCTTCGACAACCCGCCCCGCGAACTGGACGGCGCCCAACTGCTGTTCCTGCCCGTCACCCCGCACCAGTCCTGGGTCTGCTGGGACATCCCGCACCGCTACGGGCTGGTGTACCCGTGTTCCGGCGTGCTCGCCGAGGCCGGGCGCGTTCCCGTGCCCGCGGCCCTGGGGGCGCTGATCGGCCCGGCGAGGGCGGCCGTCCTGTTGCTGCTCGCCTCCCCGCTCAGCACGACGCAACTCGTCGCGCTGACCGGCCAGGGGCTGGGCTCGGTCGGCCGCCATCTGCGGATCCTGCTGGACGCCGGACTGGTCCGCCGCCGCCGGGCAGGCCGCTCCGTGCTCTATTTCCGTACCGAGGCGGGGGACGTCCTGGCGCACGGAGCGGGCTGAGGAGAGACGAAAGCGCTCTGTGCGCGCCTCCGCGCGCCCCCGGCCCGAACCCCTTCACAGCTGGGCGACGAGCGGATACTCATCGGTACGCGGTGCGCTCCGCATGGTTGGCTCGCATGTACGAGTCGTGACAACAGTGACTATGGGCGCCGCTCGTCGTTGTGACAATTTCTCTCTCGCCGCGAAAGAACCGAGCGAGGGGAACGTGCGTGAATCCGGAGTACGCCGCGTACTGCCAGGCGGACCGCCGCTTCTACGACGCACCCCACCGCTCCCTCGGACCGGGCGGCCGAGCCGCCGACGAGGAGCGCTCGTTCTACGCGCCGCTCCGTGGCCCGGCCCCCGAGGGATGGGCCCGCTCCCGGCGCGGCGACTGGCTCGCGTACAACCCCGACGGGCTGCGGCTGCCGCCCCAGGGCTGGAAGATCCACGTCTCGGCCGCCCTCGACAACGCGGCCTCCGTGCTGGACCGGGTCGTCGCCCACTGTCTGGAACACCGGCTCGCCTTCAAGTGCCTCCCGCATCCCGGGCTGTTGGCCCTGCGGAACGCCAAGTACGCGGACCGGGCGGGCAGCGGGAAGTTCATCACCGTCTACCCGCCGTCCGAGGACGCGTTCCCCGAGGTGTGCACCGCCCTGATGCAGCTCCTGGAGGGCGAGCACGGCCCGTACATCCTGAGCGACCTGCGGTGCGGCAACGGGCCCGTGCACACCCGGTACGGGGCGTTCGCCGCCCGCTTCTGCTCCGGCCCGGACGGGCGCCCCGTGCCCGCCGTCGCCGATCCGCAGGGCCGGCTCGTCCCGGACGACCGGGGCCCGTCCTTCCGCGTCCCCTCCTGGGTGACCCCGCCCGGCTTCCTGATGCCGCACCTGGAAGCCCGTGCCGCCGTTGGCCTCGCCGACCTCCCGTACACCGTGGAGAAGGCCCTGCACTTCTCCAACGGCGGCGGGGTCTACCTCGGCCGCGACACCCGTACCGGCGAGCAGGTCGTCCTCAAGGAGGCCCGCCCGTACGCCGGTCTGGCCGCCGACGGGGCGGACGCCGTGGCCCGGCTGGAGCGGGAGCGGACCGCCCTGGAACAACTGGCCGGGCTGGACTGCGTGCCGGCCGTCCGGGACGTGTTCGAGGTGGGCGACCATCACTTCCTGGTCCTCCAGTACATACCCGGCGCGACCCTCAACACCGTGTTCGCCCGCCGCTTTCCGCTCGCCCGTCAGCACCCGTCACCTCAACTGGTCGCCGAGCACGCCGCGTGGGCCGAGGAGTTGTACGGACAGGTCGAGCGCGCCGTCGACGCGGTGCACGGCCGGGGCATCGTCATCAGCGACCTGCACATGAGCAACGTCATGGTCGACGAGGAGAACGAGCGGATCGTCCTGCTCGACTTCGAGGCCGCCTCCCCGGTCGCCGAGCGCCACCGCCAGATCGTCGCCAACCCGGCCTTCGTCGCCCCGCCCGACCGGCGCGGCACGGACATCGACCGGTACGCGCTCGCCTGTCTGCGGCTCGCCCTGTACCTGCCGCTCACCACCCTGTTCGGCATCGACCGCACGAAGGCCGCCGGGCTCGCCCGGGACATCGCCCGCGTCTTCCCGGTCACGGAGGAGGCGCTTCGGCCGGCGGTCGAGGAGATCCTGCGCGACACGGGCGAGGCCACCTCCCGCGACACGGAAAAGGCCGCCTCCCGGCCCGCTTCCGCACCGGCTTCCGGTACGGCCTCCGGCCTCGCCCCTGCTCCCCGCCTCCGGGACTGGCCGCGCAGCCGGGACGCGATGGTCCGGGCCATCACCGCCTCCTGCACACCGGAGCGCGACGACCGCTGCTTCCCCGGGGACATCGCCCAGTTCGCCACCGCCACCGGCGGCCAGTCCTTCGCGTACGGGGCGGCCGGAGTGCTCTACGCCCTCCACGAGACGGGCGCCCCACCGTGCGCACCGGCCGAGGACTGGCTCCTGCGGCAGGCCAAGGACCCCGCGTCCGGCAGCCCCCTCGGCTTCTACGACGGGCTCACCGGCATCGCCTGGACCCTGCACCGGATCGGCCGCACCGCCGAGGCCGCCGACCTCCTCCGGATCATCCTCGACCAGCCCCTGGAGGGCCTCGCGCCCGGTCTGCACAACGGGTACGCGGGCATCGGCCTCGCCCTCGACGACCTGGCCCGCACCGCCTCCGCCACCGACGCCCCGGCGCTGTCCGCAGCGGCCGCCCGCTGTACCGCCCTCGCCGTCCGCGCGCTCGCCGACGGTCCGCCGTCGCCCCGCACCGGACTGCTGCACGGCGCGAGCGGCATCGCCCTGCTGCTGATCCGCCGGTACGGGACCACGGGGGACGCCGGCCTGCTCGACCTGGCGGCCGCCGCCCTGCGCCGCGACCTGGAGCGGTGCCGGGCGGGGGACGACGGGGAACTCCTCGTCGTCGAGGGCAAACGGCTGATGCCGTACGTCGGTTCGGGCAGCGCCGGCATCGCGGCCGTCATCGACGCCTACCTGGCCCACCGCCCGGACCCCGCGCTCGAAGCGGCGGGCCGCGCCCTCCTGCCGGCCGCGCTCTCCGCCTTCTACGTCCAGCCCGGCCTGCTCAGAGGCTCCGCCGGACTCCTGACGCACCTCGCGGCCACCCCGCTGTGCGACCAGGCCGACCGGCAGCGCGCCATCGACCGCCACACCGAACTGCTGGACAGTCACGCCCTGGCGTACGGCGACGGACTCGCCTTCCCCGGCGAGCAGTTGATGCGCCTGTCGATGGACCTGGCCACCGGGACCGCCGGCGTACTCCTCGCCCTGGGCGCCGCGTTCGGCCGCCCCACCGGACTTCCCTTCCTGCCCGCCGCTCCGGCGGCGCACCCCGGCCGCGAAAGCGGCCCCCTGAACCGGCCCCGCCAGGGGTCGTCGGACCGGCCCCACCCGGGGTCGTTCTAGCACCACCGCCCAAGCACCACCACCGTCCGCGAAAGGACACATCATGGCGCTTCTCGACCTCCAGGCGATGGACACCCCGGCCGAGGACTCCTTCGGCGAGCTCGCCACGGGCAGCCAGGTCTCCCTGCTGGTCTGTGAGTTCAGCTCCCTCAGCGTGGTCCTCTGCACCCCGTGACCCGCACCGCGGCGCGCAACCTGGCCGCCAAACCCCGCCTCGCCCCCGCGCTGCGCACCGGCGACCTCACCGCCCGGATTACAGGCCTGACACTGATACACCTCAGCGAGCGCACGAGACCA
>NZ_JBHXPF010000018.1:114205-122512 GCF_042718715.1 Streptomyces sp. NPDC058576
GGGTGTTTTGTTTTCTCCCCCCCCCGGGGGGGCCCCCCCCCCCCCGGCCCCCCCCCGGGGGCGCCCCCCGGGCCACCCCCCGGGGGGCCCCCCCCGGCCACGTGCCCCCAGGGGGCGTCCTGCCGATCAGAAAGGCGAACCGTGCCGCTGCACCCTCGTCCGGGCACGGCGTCCGGCGCCCGGCGGCTCGCCCGGCAGCACCCGGCCGCCCTCACCTGGCTGTTCCTCTGCTCCACCGGCGGGGCGCTCGCCGCCCTCGCCCTGCCCGCCGCCCTGGGCCACACCGTCGACCGGCTCGTCGCCGGCGGACCCGTGCCCTGGTCAGGGCTGCTGCTCTGCGCCGCCCTGACCCTCACCGAGACCGGGTTCGACGCGGCGGCCGCCGTGACCAGCACGACCACCACCGCCAAGCTCACCGCGTCCCTGCGCGCCCGCACCGCCGCCCGGATCCTGGCCGCCGAACCCCGCCGCGCCCTCGCGCTGCCCACCGGCGACCTCACCGCCCGGCTGACCGCCCGCACGGCCGACGCCGCGTCCGCGCCCGCCACCGCCGCCGGGGCCGTCGCGGGCGTCCTCCTCCCGCTCGGCGCGCTGGCCGGCCTCCTCCTCATCGACGTGTGGACGGCCGCCGCCCTCCTCCTGGGCGCCCCCCTCCTCGTCGTCCTGCTGCGCACCTTCACCCGGGGGACCGCCGACGCCGGGGCCGACTACCAGCGCGCCCAGTCGCTCATCGCCCACCGGCTCACCGAAGCCCTGGAGGGCGCCGACACCATCCGCGCCGCCCGCACCGGCGCCCGTGAACACCGCCGGGTGCTGGAACCCCTGGCCGCGCTCGCCGAACACGGCCGCCGCACCTGGACGGTGTACGGGCGGGCCGTCGGCCGCAGCGGCCTCCTGCTGCCCCTGCTCATGCTGCTGGTCCTCGCCGTCGCCGGACTCCGGCTCGGCGCGGGCGCGATCGGCGTCGGCGATCTCGTCGCCGCCTCCCGCTACGCGAGCCTCGCCGTCGGCATCGGCTCCCTCACCGGCGCGCTCGGCTCCCTGGCCCGCAGCCGCGCCGCCGCCCACAGCCTCGACCCCCTCCTCACCCTCGCCCCGCTGCCGCACCGGGACCTGGGCCCGGTCCCCGACGCCCCCGGACACCTCGAACTCCGGGACGTCGGCGTCGAACAGGACGGCCGCCCCCTGCTGACCGGAGTCCACCTGACCGTCCCCGGCGGCACGTCCCTGGCCGTCGTCGGGCGCTCCGGCTCCGGCAAGTCGCAGCTCGCCGCGGTCGCCGGGCGGCTGCTCGACCCGGACACCGGCAGCGTGCTGCTGGACGGCGTCCCGCTGGACGGCATGGAACCGGCCCGGCTGCGCGGCGAGGTGGCGTACGCCTTCGCCCGCCCCGCCCTGCCCGGCGCCACCGTCGAGGACACGATCGCCTACGGGCCCTGGACCGCCGCGCCCGACGCCGTACGCGAAGCCGCCCGCGCGGCCCGCGCCGACGGGTTCGTCTCCCTGCTCCCGTACGGCTACGCCACCCCGGTCGCCGACGCCCCGCTCTCCGGCGGCGAGCGCCAACGCCTGGGCCTGGCACGCGCGTTCGCCCACCCGGGCCGCCTGATGATCCTCGACGACGCGCTGTCCAGCCTGGACACCGTCACCGAGCACCACGTCCGCCGCGCCCTGGACGCACGGGCCGGGCGCTGCACCCGGATCATCGTCGCCCACCGGCTGTCCTCGGCCGCGCGGGCGGACCGGGTCGCCTGGCTGGA
The DNA here is from genome assembly GCF_042718715.1 of Streptomyces sp. NPDC058576. NCBI lineage: Bacteria > Bacillati > Actinomycetota > Actinomycetes > Kitasatosporales > Streptomycetaceae > Streptomyces > Streptomyces sp. NPDC058576. The sequence goes on from NZ_JBHXPF010000018.1 coordinate 115,966, forward strand.
GGACGGCCGGCTCCGCGCGACGGGCCGCCACGAAGAGCTGTGGGCGGACCCGGACTACCGGGCGGTCTTCCGCGGCGACCCACCGGGCGAGCGCCCGGAGCGGGCCGGAGCGGAGGCGTCCCGGTGAAGGAGGACGAGCGCGCAGGTGCCAGGACGACGGGCCCCGGGGCCGACACGGCCCACCTTCGGCGCGACACCACGCCGCACCGGGGCGCGAAGTCCACCCCGGCCCGCCCCCGCCGCGACACCGCGCTGCGCAGGGTCGCCCGGGAGGCCCGCCCCTTCCTGCGGGCGCGCACCGGCGTGACCCTGCGGCTGGCCGGCTGGTCCCTGCTGGAGTTCGCGCAGACCTTCCTCAGCGGCTACGGGGTCGCCCGTGCCCTCGACGACGGCTTCCTCGCCGGCCGCCCGGCGACCGGCCTCCTCTGGCTGGCCGTCGCCGCCGTCGCCGTGCTGCCCTCCGTGCTCGCCGCCCGCGGCGTGTTCGGCCGCCTCGCCGACCTGGTGGAGCCGCTCCGCGACGGACTGGTCCGGCGCGCCGTGTCCCGGGCGCTGTCCGGCGCGCTCGGCCGCTCCGGTGACGTCAGCACCCGGTCCCTTTCGCAGGTCACTCATCAGAGTGAGATCGCCCGGGACGGCTGGGCCGGACTCGTCCTGACCCTGCGCTCGTTCGTGTTCACGGCCGCCGGAGCCGTCACCGGCCTGCTGGCCCTCTCGCCCGCCCTCCTCCTGATCGTGCTCCCCCCGCTGGTCCTCGGGGCCGCCCTGTTCCTCGGCACCCTGCCGCCGATGGCAGCCCGCCAGCGCGCCTACCTCGCCGCCGACGAGGCGTACGCCGCCCACGCGGGCGAGCTCGCCGCCTCCGTACGCGACATCGCCGCCGCCGGAACCGCCGAGCGGACGGTCGAGGAGTCCCGGACCCTGGCCGCCGCGCAGCTCGCCGCCTCCCGTTCGCTGGCCCGCTGGTCGGCCGTCCGGGTGGTGGCCCTCGCCGTCTGCGGGCGGTTCCCTCCGCTCCTGCTGCTCCTCGGAGCCCCCTGGCTGCTGCGCGACGGGCTCACGCCGGGCGCGCTGGTCGGCGCGCTGACCTACCTCACCCAGGCGCTCGCCCCCGCCGTCCAGGCGCTGATGACCATGCTGGGTACGGCGGGCGGCCGGCTCGTCGTGGTCCTGGACCGGTTCACGGACGCGCCGCCCCCACCCGCCGACGACCCGCCGCCGACCGCCCGCGACACCGCCCCGCCGCCGCGCGGCACCCCGGTCGCCGAACTCCACGAGGTCACCTTCGCGTACGGGCCCCGCGCCCAGCCCGTCCTGGACCGGCTCTCCCTGACGATCGGGACGGGCGAGCACCTCGCGGTCGTCGGCCCGAGCGGCAGCGGCAAGTCGACCCTGGCCGCCGTCCTCGCCGGGACCGAGCGGCCCACCGGGGGAGCGGTGCGGTGGCGGGGGCGGCCGGTGCGCCCGGCCGACGCCACCTCCGTACGCGTTCTGCTGCCCCAGCACGCCTACGTGTTCAGCGGCTCGCTGCGGGACAACCTCCGCTACCTCCGCCCCGGCGCGTGCGACCGGGAGATCGCGGCCATGGTGGACGCGGTCGGCCTGGACGCGCTGCTCTCCCGGCTCGGCTCCCTCGACGCGGCGCTCGAACCGGACCGGCTCTCCCAGGGCGAACGGCAGCTCGTCGCGCTCGGCCGCGCCTACCTCGCCGCCCCGCCGCTGCTGATCCTCGACGAGGCCACCAGCCGGCTCGACCCGGCCGCCGAGACCCGGGCCGAGCTGGCGTTCGCCGCCCTGCCGGGCGCGCTGGTCGTCGTCGCCCACCGGCTCAGCTCGGCGCGCCGCGCCGACCGGACCCTGGTGATGGACGGCCCGCGCACCCGGTGCGGCACCCCCGACGAACTCCGGCGCTCCAGCGCCCTCTACCGGGACCTGGCCGGCCTCTGGGAGCCGGAGGAGGCGGAGGCCCCGACCGGAGTGACGGGCCCCGACCGGAAGGAGCGGCGCGGCATCAGATCCACCCCGCCTCCTTCGCCCGTCTGATCGCGTCCAGCCGATTCCGCCCCCCTGACTTCCGGATGGCGGCGGCCAGATAATTGCGGACCGTCCCCGCAGTCAGGTGCAGTCGCGCGGCGATCCCGGCCACGGTGTCACCCCCCTCGGCCAACGAGAGCACACTCAATTCCCGCGGCGATAACGGCATGTCGGCCACCTGCAAGAGACTGAAGGCCAGCGACTCGTCGATATGCCGTCCGCCGTCCGCCAGTTTGTGCATCACCTCGGAAAGGTCGTCCACCGGGCGGTACTTGTCGATGTAACCGAGGGCTCCCGCCTCGTACGCCCGCCGCAGACCGCGCGGCCGGTCGCTGCAGGTGAGCACGGCGAGCGGACACGGCTCGCCGTGCGGGGCGGTCATCGTCCTCACCTCGTCGAGTACGTCCAGTGCGCCCGGACAGTCGAGGTCGGTGAGGAGCACATCGGGTCCCGGACCGCTCAGCGCGGCGCGTATCGCACCGCGTTCGGCGGTGCGGACCTCTATTCCCCGCCCCGTGCCGAGGAGCGAGGCCAGCGATGCGCGCCACAACGGCACGGTGTGGACCAGCAGCACGGTCGTCATCAATCTGCCCTCAGCTTTTCTCTTCCGGCCCGCCCACAGCGGAATGCGATGGGTCGTGCGCGCCCGGTGACGGGTTTCCAGTTGAGCGCATGGGCATTCGCGTACGCCGACGAACAGGCCGAATAACGCGCCCGTTGGGCGCGGAAGGGGGCGTTCGGATGTAAAGCGGGAGCGCACATCGCCCACGGACCCATCCGTCTCGCCACCGCGGTGGCGTCCGGAGGGCCGGTGGTGGGGCGGATTCCGCAGATTTCCCGCCGGTTGGCCGGTTCAGTTCAGCAGGGCGCGTGCGGCGTGGGCCTTGCGCCGGATGTTCTCGGCCGTCGTCGGCTCAATACCGTCGAGGATTCCCGCATATTCCTCCATCTCCGCCGCCCCGCGCTGGAACTCACCGCGCTGGACGAGGAGCTGGGCGTGCTCGTAGCGGAGCCTGGCCGGATGCGCGGGCAGGAGCAGCGACAGCTCCACCGCCCACAGAGCCACGTCGGTGCGCTCGGGCCGGGCCGCCGCCCACGCCCGGACGTTGTTCAGGATCCGCAGCACGACCTCCAGCGGTCGGGCGGGCGTCATCATCGACGGCTCCAGCGCCGCCCCGGTCACCCCCGTCACCAGCAGCTCGGCGTCCTGGCCGGTCAGCGGCGCGCCCCCGGCGAACGGATCGGCCAGCACCGGATTCTCCCGATCGCCGAAGCCGACCACGAAATGCCCGGGCAGCGCCACCCCGTACACCGGTGCGCCCGCCCTCCTGGCGACCTCGATCCAGACGACGGAGAGCAGGATCGGCAGGCCCCGGCGGCGCCGCAGCACCTGCTGGAGGAGCGAGGAGTCCAGCCGCTGGTAGTCGACCGCTGAGCCGCCGAATCCGCAGCGCTCACCCAGCAGTTCGGCCAGCGCCGAGGCCCAGGCGGCGGGGGAGCGGGAGCCGTGGGGCAGCAGTCCGGCCAGCCGGTCCAGCTCGATCTGCGCGGCGTCGATGCCGTACCGGTCGGGGACGGACTCCCCCGGAGTCACCGGGACCACTTCGGCCGGCCCCACCGGTCCGGCCTCCGCGCCCAGCAGCAGACACAGGAGGGCGAGGTCCGGCCGCTCGGACCGGGCCTCCTCGGCGAACTGCCGCCGCCGCTCGGCCGCTCCGGAATCCAGCCCACTCATATGCGACCCACGCCCCTGCTCCTCCTGTCCCTGCCCCGGTCCGCGCCCCGGCGGCCTGCCGCGTGGCCCCTCACTCCGAGCGGTAGTGGTGATAGCGGTGGTGGCCCGCGAAGCCCATGCCGTCGTACAGCGCCCGCGCCCCCTCATTGTCCTCCTCGACCTGGAGCCAGGCCGCCGAAGCGCCCTCGTCCAGCGCCCGGCGGGCCAGCGCGGTCATCACGGTGGTGGCCAGTCCGCGCCGCCGCTGCTCCGGGGCGACCTCGACGGCCAAGAACCCCGCCCACCGCCCGTCCACCACACACCGCCCGATCGCGTCCGGCGCGCCGGCGTCCCCCGGCACCGTGGCGAACCAGACCGAGGGGCCGCTGCCCAGCACCCGTAGCACATGGGGGCCGGTGGTGGAGAAGCGCTGGTAGCGGGCGAGCCAGTCCGCGTCCGGCTCCCGGGTCAGGCGGACCGCGGACACCTCCGCGTCCCGGTCTCCCACCGGCGCCAGCGCGGCGATCCGCACCTCCGCCGAGACCTCGCGCTGCCAGCCGTGCCGCTCCAGCTCCGCGCACAGGATCTCCTGCGTGCCCTCGGCCCCGGTCGCCGTCTGGACGTACGCGGGCAGGCCCCGCTCCTCGTACCAGTGGCGGACCCGCCCGAGCGCCTCGCCGAGCGGCAGGCCCGGATCGCCGAGCGGCAGCGCGGAGTTGGCGCGCCGGGTGAAGCCCCCGGCCGCGCGCAGCCGCCAGTCGCCCAGGGCCTCGCTCTCGACGGGCTGCCAGGCGCGCGCGGTGACGGCCGCCAGCTCCTCGAAGGAGGCGGCGGGGCCCCGCCGCCTCGCCGGTGCGGCGGGCACGACCTTGCCCGCGGCCAGGGACGATTCCGCGATGTGGACGGATTTTCCGCTCTTATCTGTGATCGAGAGCACACCGTCGTCCCATGATGTGAGCACGCCGACCGTGTCGGCGAATTGCGCGCCCGTGCCCCCGCCATCAGTCCGGCGGCGCACGGACACGCGTTTGCCCACGTCAGCGGGGGTGATGCGGACCTCCAGCCGTCCGCCGATGGTGAATTCCACAGCTCTGTCCGCCCCTCCTGTTCGGATCGTGCCCGAGAACGGAGATACTAGGGGCGGGCATCGACGACGCCGCGCTCCCGCGCGAGAGCCAACGCCCTACCGAGGAGGAACGACAGCGTGACCTACGTCATCGCGCAGCCTTGTGTCGACGTGAAGGACAAGGCCTGCATCGAAGAGTGCCCCGTCGACTGCATCTACGAGGGCCAGCGGTCCTTGTACATCCACCCGGACGAGTGCGTCGACTGCGGAGCCTGTGAGCCGGTCTGCCCGGTCGAGGCCATCTTCTACGAGGACGACACTCCGGAGGAGTGGAAGGACTACTACAAGGCGAACGTCGAGTTCTTCGACGACCTCGGCTCGCCGGGCGGTGCTTCCAAGCTCGGTCTCATCGAGCGCGACCACGCGTTCGTCGCCGGACTGCCGCCGCAGAACCAGTAAGCGGCGGCACCACGCGCGCAGCCCGGTCCCGTACGGCTCGTCCCCGTGCGGGACCGCGGTGTTTCCCCGTACCGCTGCCGGTACCTGAACAGCCCGAGAAAGCCCCGAGAAAGCAGAGCCCCGTGTCCGCAGTCTCCTCCCGCCTCCCGGTCTTCCCCTGGGACAGGCTCGCGCCCTACAAGTCGACGGCCCAGGCCCACCCGGACGGCATCGTGGACCTGTCGGTCGGCACCCCCGTCGACCCGGTCCCCGAGCTGATCCGGCGGGCGCTGGTCGACGCGGCGGACAGCCCCGGCTATCCGACGGTGTGGGGCACCGAGGCCCTGCGGGACGCGCTGACCGGCTGGGTGGAGCGCCGCCTCGGCGCGGTCGGCGTGACCCACGCCAACGTGCTGCCGGTCGTCGGCTCCAAGGAGCTGGTGGCCTGGCTGCCGACGCAGCTCGGGCTCGGCGCGGGCGACAAGGTGGCCTACCCCCGGCTCGCCTACCCGACGTACGAGGTCGGCGCCCGGCTGTGCGGCGCGGAGCCCGTCGTCTACGACGACCCGACCGAGCTGGACCCGGCGGGGCTGAAGCTGCTCTGGCTCAACTCGCCGTCCAACCCGACCGGCAGGGTGCTGTCCAAGGACGAGCTGACCCGGATCGTCGCCTGGGCGCGTGAGCACGGGATCCTGGTCTTCAGCGACGAGTGCTACCTGGAGCTGGGCTGGGACGCCGAGCCGGTCTCGGTCCTCCACCCGGACGTCTGCGGCGGTCACTACGACGGCATCGTGGCGGTCCACTCGCTCTCCAAGCGCTCCAACCTGGCCGGATACCGGGCCGCCTTCATCGCGGGCGACGCGGCCGTCCTCGGCGAGCTGCTGCTGATCCGCAAGCACGGCGGGATGATGACGGCCGCTCCCGTCCAGGCCGCCACCGTCGCCGCCCTCGGCGACGACGTGCACGTCTCCGAGCAGCGCGCCCGTTACGCGGACCGGCGCCTCGCCCTGCGCGCGGCCCTGGAGGCGCACGGCTTCCGGATCGAGCACAGCGAGGCCAGCCTCTACCTGTGGGCGACCCGCGACGAGCCGTGCTGGGACACCGTGGCGTACCTCGCGGAGCGGGGCATCCTGGTGGCGCCCGGCGACTTCTACGGCCCGGCGGGCGCGAGCTTCGTCCGGGTGGCGTTCACCGCGACCGACGAGCGGGTGGCGGCGGCGGTCAAGCGCCTGTCCTGATCCGGATACGCGGGAGGGCCTGAGGAGTGCGCACTCCTCAGGCCCACCCGCGGCTGG